>CAVIFG010000131.1:4125-6464 GCA_963641955.1 Escherichia coli | reverse complement strand
CCGCCGAAATTTTTTCACAAAAATTTCATTGATATTATTGCCGCTCGGGATAATTTTATACACAAAAAGGAAGCCGAACATTTTACAGTCGATTTTTGTAATAAAATACCTTGCAAAATGATTTTTTCCGAAAATTCACTTGCAAAATCCCTTGCAAAAAAACAATTTATGTAGTATGATAGATATATGATAGTTATATATCCCTACCACAGCATATCCCACCACAACGAAAAGAGGTAAACATCTTGAACGACGATCTTCTCAAACGAATAGAAGAGCTTATGCCGAGTTTCTCCAAAAGCCAGAAGCTCATTGCAAACTATATACTCCAGCACTACGAAAAGGCGGCGTACATGACCGCGCTGAAACTCGGCAACGCCGTAAACGTCAGCGAATCCACCGTCGTGCGCTTCGCGATAGAGCTGGGCTACGAGGGCTACCCGCAGCTTCAGCGCTCGCTTCAGAGCCACATCAAAAACCGCCTTACTTCCCTCCAGCGCATGGACGTGACCCGCAGCAGGATAGGCGACCAGGATCCCATCGAGGGCGTGCTCTCGCAGGATATCGACAAGATACGCAGGACCATCGAATCCGTAAACCGCGAGGCATTCGACAACGCCGTAAGCACCATCATCGCCGCAAAGCGCATCTACATACAGGGCGCGATGTCCTCGGGAATACTTGCAAGCTTCATGCACTACTATCTGCGGCTTGTTTTTGATAAGGTAGTACTGGTCGGCTCCGTCGGCACGAGCGAGATGTATCAGCAGATGATTCACATTGGCGAGGGCGATCTGCTCATCGCGATGTCCTTCCCGCGGTACGCTTCCAGCACCATCGAAGCCTGCAAGTTTGCGCACGACATGGGTGCACAGATAATCGCGATAACCGACAGCGACAACTCCCCCCTGACCCAGTACGCCCACAACACGCTCTGCGCTTACTCGGACATGGTTTCCTTTGTAGACAGCCTTGTAGCGCCGATGAGCCTTATAAACGCGCTTATCGTCGCGGTTGCAGGCACAAACCGCAGCCGCGTGGTGCAGACATTCAGCAAGCTCGAGCAGCTCTGGGAGCATAACGAGGTATATAAGAAGGATGTCTGATACCACAGAGGTAATTGTTGTTGTCGGCGGCGGCGCCGCAGGCATGATGGCGGCGGCTTCCGCAGCGGAATACGGCGCACACGTCACACTTATAGAAAAGAACTCCCGCATGGGGCGAAAGCTTGCCATCACCGGCAAGGGCAGGTGCAACGTCACCAACAACTCCGCCCCGGACGAGGTTTTGAAAAATATCCCGCGAAATCCGAATTTTATGTACAGCTCGCTTTCCCGCTTCGCTCCCGAGGATGTTATGGCATTCTTCGAGGGGCTGGGCGTCCCGCTCAAAACGGAGCGCGGAAAGCGGGTGTTTCCTGTTTCCGACAAGGCGGGGGATATCGTCGCCGCGCTGGAAAAGTACACGAGGGATCTCGGCGTTGACATCATCCACGACGAAGCGCGCTCCCTTATTATATCCGAGGGGGAATGCCGCGGAGTTAAGACGCGGCGCGGAGAATATCACGGCTGCGTTATCCTCGCAACGGGCGGCAGGTCGTATCCCGTCACCGGCTCCGACGGCTACGGCTATACCCTTGCAAAAAGCGCGGGGCATACGATTATTCCCCCCGAGCCGTCGCTTTCCGCGATGGTGACAAGGCAGAGATGGGTTTCCAAGGCGGCGGGGCTTGACCTCCGCAACGTTTCTGTACGGCTGTTTGACGGCGAAAAGCAGATATACGACGACTTCGGCGAGCTGCTTTTCACAGAATACGGAATTTCGGGCCCCACGGTGCTTAGCGCCTCCGCGCACATCCCACAGATGGAAAGCGGACGGTATAAAATCGCGATCGACCTCAAACCCGCCCTGTCTGAAAAGCAGCTTGACGCGCGCATCCTCCGCGATTTCTCCGAGCGGCACGGAAAGCCTTTCGGCGAGAGCATCGGCGGGCTTCTTCCGCGGCAGCTTCTCGGAGTTTTCCCCGAGCTGCTCGGCATTCCCGCGGAAAAACGCGTTGACGAAATAACCAAGGAAGAGCGTCGGCGGCTGGTCGGGCTGCTGAAAAATCTGACCCTTGATATAGAGCGCTTCCGCCCCATCGACGAGGCGATAATCACCCGCGGCGGCGTTTCCGTTAAGGAAATTTCCCCGAAAACAATGGAAAGCAAGCTCTGCGGCGGGCTTTATTTTGCGGGGGAGATCATCGACGTGGACGCATACACCGGCGGATTTAATCTCCAGATAGCTTTTTCGACGGCAAGAGCCGCGGGTTTTTCCGCCGCAAGCCGCTAATCCGC
>CAVIFG010000131.1:0-4115 GCA_963641955.1 Escherichia coli | reverse complement strand
AATCTAAAGTGATGAATTATTGGGGGAATTGTACCCTTTTCGATAATTTACAAAATTTCGGTGATAACCGCAACGGAGTACCTCATGCCTGAAAAATTTGTTTCTGTCGCAATAGACGGGCCTGTCGGAGCAGGAAAAAGCTCCATCGCCCGCACCGCCGCACAGCGGCTCGGCTTTATCTACGCCGACACCGGCGCGCTTTACCGCTCGGTCGGGCTGTACTGCCACAGAAACGGCATTGATATGACTTCTCCCTCCGCAGTGGCGGGGTGTCTCGGCTCGATAAAGCTTGAGATAAGCCTTGTCGGCGGCGTTCAGCATATTTTCCTGAACGGAGAGGACGTTTCCGAGGAGATAAGGCTTCCCGAGATATCCATGGCGGCGAGCTCCGTCAGCGCAGTGCCCGAGGTTCGGGCGGCTCTGCTGGACACGCAGCGCTCCATTGCAGAAACGCACAACGTTATCATGGACGGCAGGGATATCGGCACCGTGGTTCTTCCGAACGCGCAGGTGAAAATATTCCTCACGGCGGCTCCCGAAATACGCGCAAAGCGTCGGTACGACGAGCTTCGTGCAAAGGGCAAGGATGTTTCCTTTGACGAGGTGCTCTCCGACCTGAATCAGCGCGACTATAACGACTCGCACCGCGCGGCGGCTCCCCTAAAGCAGGCGGACGACGCGGTTCTCGCGGATACATCCAAGCTTGATTTCGAGCAGTCCGTGGAATTGGTTTGCGGTCTTATCAAGGAGAAACTCTGATGTTCTACGAAATCGCGCGTGATCTTGTGAGTTTTGCCTATCACATCGTTTTCAGCATACAAGTCGTGGGCAGGGAGAATATCCCGCAGGAAAAAAGCGGGTACATAATCGCCTCGAACCACGTTTCTAATAACGACCCGCCTGTGGTCGGAATCACATTCCGCGGAAAATACACCTTCATGGCGAAGGAAGGGCTTTTCCAGAAAAGCCGTATTTTCGCGTGGCTCATAACCAAGCTCGGCGCATTCCCCGTAAAGCGCGGTGCAAAGGACAATTCGGCGATAGAAAACGCGTTGGAAAGCCTGAAGCACGGCCGCATATTCGTCATTTTCCCCGAGGGCACACGCTCCAAGGACGGCGAACTGGGCAAGGCAAAGAGCGGCGTTACGCTCATCGCGGCGCAGGCCAAGGTGCCTGTAGTCCCCGTGTTCGTTAAATACGGGCCGAAAAAATTCCGCAGAAAAATCTGCATCTGCATCGGAAAGGCGATACCCGCCGAGAATTTCGATGTCGATATTTCCGACAGAAAGAAGCTCAAGGAAATAAGCTCGCACATCATGGACAACATCGCAGAGCTCAAGGAGAACTCCCCCGATGTTGGTTGAAATTGCTGAAAAATCGGGCTTCTGCTTCGGGGTCACACGAGCCATCAAACTCGCGGAATCCTCCGCGGAAAAATACGGCGAGGTGTTCACCCTCGGGCCGCTGATACACAACCGCATTGTCACCGATTCCCTTGAAAAAAAGGGAGTTCACATAGCCGAGAAAGTCGAGGACGCGGCGGGTAAACCGCTGATAATACGCTCTCACGGAGTTTCGGCAGAAACGGAAGCGCTGGCGCGCAGCCTCTGCACGGAGGTAATCGACGCCACCTGCCCTTTCGTTAAGAAGATCCACAATATCGTTTCCCGCCAGCCCGAAAACGGCGCGGTCATCGTCCTCGGCGACAAAAATCACCCCGAGGTCGTGGGAATAATGGGACATGCCCGCTGCAAGGCGTTCGCGTGCGCCGATATTGACGAGATCGAAAAATTGTTTGCTGACGGCGCGCTTTCGCAGAGCGAAAAAATCGCGCTGGTCACTCAGACAACCTTCGACCGCAGCAGATCCGAGGAATATTTCCGCAGGATCAGGGAAAAATACAGCTGCGTAGATATATATGATACAATTTGCAGCGCTACCTCGGAGCGGCAGAAAAACGCAGAGGAGCTTGCAAAGCGGGCTGCACTCATGATAGTAGTCGGAGGCCGAAGCAGCTCAAACACGGGGAAACTTGCCGCGATATGCGCGAGACACTGCAAAACGGTGTTCGCGGAGACCGCAGACGATATCCCCTCGCAGACGCTGCGCGGGCTGCACTCCGATAGTATTATCGGAATAACGGCAGGGGCTTCTACCCCAGCCTATACTATAAAGGAGGTTCATGAAAGAATGAACGAAGAAATTACCAAAGTAAATGAAAATGAGGAGGACTTCGCTTCGCTGCTTGAGCAGGATCAGTCTTTTACAAGATTATATACCGGCAAGAGAGTTAAGGCTACCGTTGTAAGCGTAACAAAGAAGGAAGCAGTAGTTGAAGTAGGCGCTAAGCAGACCGGCTACATAGTCCGCGACGAACTCACAAACGACCCCAACGCTGAGGTTGCTGACGTTGTTAAGGTCGGCGACGTTATCGACGCTATCGTTATCAAGGTTGACGATTCCGTTGGTACAGCTGCTCTGTCCAAGAAGCGCGTTGACGCTGCTCTCGGTCTTGAGAAGCTCGCAGCTATCAAGGAAGCTAACGAAACTATCGAGGGCACAGTTGCTCAGGTAGTTAAGGGCGGCGTTATTGTTATCTACAACAACATCCGCGTATTCATCCCCGCTTCTCAGACAGGCGTTCCCCGCAGCGGCAAGCTCGAGGATCTGCTCAAGAAGACTGTTCAGTTCAAGATCATCGAAGTTACCGAGCAGCGCGGCGGCAGAGTCGTAGGCTCCATCCGTCAGGCTAACAAGGAAGTTCGCGACGCTGAAAAGGCTAAGTTCTGGGAGACCATCCAGGTTGGCCAGAAGTTCGAGGGCGAGGTTCGCTCCATCGAGGACTACGGCGTATTCGTTGACATCGGTCCTGTTGACGGTCTGGTTCGCACCGCTGAACTGACATGGAACAGAGTTGGTCACCCCAAGGATATCGTTAAGGTTGGCGACAAGATCAACGTTATCGTTAAGTCTTTCGACCCCGAGAAGAAGAGAGTTTCCCTCTCCGCTAAGGATCCCGATGAGAACCCCTGGACAAAGTTCGTTGCTGAATATCAGATCGGCGATGTTATCAAGGCTACCATCGTTTCCATCACTGAGTTCGGTGCATTCGCACAGATCATCCCCGGCGTTGACGGTTTGATCCACATCTCCCAGATCTCCACAGAGCGTGTTACAAACATCAACACTGTTCTCACTGTTGGTCAGGAAGTTGACGTTAAGATCATCGACATCGACACCGAGAAGAACAGAGTAAGCCTCTCCATCAAGGCTCTTATGGAAGACGCTGCTCCCGCTGAAGAGGAATAATCCCGCTTTAGAATAACGATCTGCCCGCCGGTTTTCGGCGGGCTTTTTGTTTTTTTAATGCGCCTTTGCTTTTGAATGCGCTGTTTTTTCGAATACTCTGTTTTTCGAATGCGCAGTTCCTTTCGAATGCGCAATATACAAAAAAATCTCCCCACCGTTTCCGATGGGGAGAAGTTTTATTCAGTTACGAAGTGCATTAAGCCTTCTTGCCGAACTCGTCTGTATACATATTCTGCATTTCAACGAGGTGATCGTACTTAGCCTTGCTGTTTGCAACTGCCTTGTCGAACAGTACGGTAGCTCTCTCGGGGTTAGCACGCATCAGGGAGTTGTAACGTACCTCTCTCATCATGAATGCCTTGTAATCGCCTGTGGGAGCCTTGCTGTCCAGCGAGAACGGGGACTTGCCCTCGTCTGCAAGAGCAGGGTTGAATCTGAACAGATGCCAGTAACCTGCCTCAACAGCTTCCTTCTCAACCTGCTGAGCGATGGTCAGACCGCCCTTGATGCCGTGGTTGATGCAGGGTGCGTATGCGATTATCAGGGAGGGTCCGTCGTAAGCTTCAGCTTCTGCGATTGCCTTCAGGCACTGGTTGCGGTCTGCACCCATTGCTATCTGTGCAACGTAAACGTAGCCGTAGCTCATTGCGATGCCTGCAAGATCCTTCTTCTTAACGTCCTTACCGCCTGCTGCGAACTGTGCAACCGCACCTACGTTAGTAGCCTTGGAAGCCTGTCCGCCTGTGTTGGAGTAAACCTCGGTATCGAATACCAGGATATTTACGTTCTTGCCGGAAGCAATAACG
>CAVIFG010000130.1:0-6482 GCA_963641955.1 Escherichia coli | reverse complement strand
AGAAATTTATTAAATCGTTTAAACCAACAACGCGGAGCGTATTAATTATATCCCCTAGCGGTGAGCGAAAACAATTTGCAATTAAAAGCACCTTGGGCGCCGCCATCGCCCACCCTCGCCGATGGCTCGGATGGATCGCTGCCGCCGCGGCGCCTTAACGGCGCCTATGCTTGGCGAAAGAGCTCCCGCGGGGCAAAAAAATTTAATTTTTCCGTCGGAAGTTAACAAAAAATTAATTTTAGTGTGATATGATTATCAAAAAAGGGGGCGGAGCTATGCAAAAAATCAACTGTGCGTTCCCGCACCTGTTCGGCAGGATCGCCCGCAGGCGGCAGCGGCTTCACATCGACAGCACCGCGGATGTCCCGTCCGACGGACGCGCGCGTATCTATGTTTTCAATAAAACCTGCTCGTGGGACGCGGTCGCAGCGCTGTCCTCGATGGACCCCGCAAGCACCTGTATGCTCGTCACGCAGGAGGAATATGACACCGACATGATCCTCCACACCGTAAACAGGCAGCGCATAATAACCGCCAAGGGCGGCGTAAATACCGAGTGGTTGCACAGTTCGCTCAAACGCCTTAAAGACGGGCAGAGCATTCTCCTCTTCCCCGACGAAACAAAGGGCGCGGACGCCGCCGCAGTGCTCCTCGCGGTAATGAGCGGGGCGGAGATAGTCCCGATGTACTCCCGCGCGGAATACACCCCGCTGCGCCGCTGGAACATCCGTGCAGGCAAGCCGCTCCACCCCGACGGAAGCGCTCCGCTCACCGCAGACAGGCTGAGGATAGAATACCGCCGCCTGCGCCGGGCCCTCGCGGAACTCGCGGTAAAAGGAGATTGATCCATGAAAAAAATGTTGCACGAGCTTCGGGTGATACTCGATGCCGTCGCCCCCGAGGTGAAATACGGCGAGTTCACCGAGAATACTTCCCTGCGGGATGACCTCGGGCTGGATTCTTTACAGATGATCCTCTTCGCTGTCGGCGTTGAGGACAACTACGACATACGATTTACAGGCGAGCCTGTCATAAACACGATAGGCGATATCGCAGAATATATAAACAATTACAGGAAAGGTTTGGTGATAAGCACATGAAGGCAGGACTTATACTCGAAGGCGGTGCCGTCAGAGGCATCTTCACCGCGGGCGTTCTTGACCGCCTTATGGAAAACGGAATATATTACCCCTATGTTATCGGAGTGTCCGCGGGCGGCGGAAATGCAATGAGCTACGTTTCCCGCCAGAAAGGCCGCACCGCGCGGGTGATAAACGCGCCGCGCTCCGAAAGCTACTACGGACTGAAACAGTTCCTCGAAAGCCACAAAATGATAAACCTTGACAAAATGGCTTTTGAATATCCATACAAGCAGTTCCCGTTCGATTTTGATACATATTTCAACAGCGGCATAGAAACGGAATATGTCTGCACCTGCTGCGAAACAGGCAAGGCAGAATATTTCGGCGAGAACGCCGACGCGCGCCGCCTGCTTACCATCGCAAAGGCGACCTGCTCCGTGCCCATGCTCTGCGAGCCGGTTGAGATGAACGGAAAGCACTACCTCGACGGCAGCATTGCAGACTCCATCCCCATCGAGCACGCCATCGAAATGGGCTGCGACAAGCTGGTGATAATCCTTACGAAGCCCGACACGGGCACAGCGCCGACGGATTACAGAAAGTTCCGCACCGTTATCAATTCGATGTACAAGCAGTACCCCGCTTTTGTCGAGGCCTGCATGACCCGCGTGGAGCGCTACGAGCAGACCATCGCCCTCATGAACAAGCTTGAGGAGGAGGGAAAGGCGTTCATTTTCCGCCCCGAACTCCCCGCTATATCCAAATTCGAGCACGACACAGGCAAGATAATGGCGTCCTACCGCGACGGCTACACGCAGGCGGATAAGCGCATCGTAGAGCTTACCGAATGGTCGGAAGGTATGCTTAGCACTGAATACGCCGCTGAAAGCGTAAGCGTTGTATGACCGAATTTGAAATTTTCAGAAGCTGCTTCCCCTCGCTTGAAATATCCGAGGGGGATTTCGCTTCCCTGACCCATGGTGAGAAATTCACCGCCGACGGCGCATTCGCTGTTGTCAGCGGCGACAAGATAGCGATTATCTGCGTATCCCCCGAGAAACAGCGCAGGGGCGTCGGAAGCGCCCTGTTAAAGCAGTGCGAGGAATATATCGCCCGCAAACATTCCGCCGTGCACATCGGCGGAGAACTGATATGCGGCGCGGTTTCCGAAAGCGCAGGCTTTTTCGCGAAGCATGGCTACACCCTCGGCAGCGAATACTGCGAAATGTACATCGACCTTGCGGATTATTCCGACCCGCTTCCGCAGGCGCCCGCGAAATTCGGGTTTCTTTCGGGGCGGCGGGACGAGCTTCTCGCGGCGGTCGGAAGCGTCGACGAGGAATGGGTGCAGTTTTTTGACGGGATGGACTATTTCTGCGGCTTCGGCGATAATGATGAGATTTTAAGCTTCTGCATATTTGAGGACGATGTGCGCTGTGTTATAAGCCCTGAAAATGTCAGAACAGGCAGCGTGGGCTGCGTCGGTACTGTTCCCGCCGCCCGCGGAAAGGGCGTTGGGCTGAAGATGGTGTCGCTGGCGCTGGAGGAGCTTAAAAGGCGCGGCTGCGGCAGATGCTTTATACATTGGACGCACCTCGACAAGTGGTACGGAAAGCTTGGTGCGGAGGTCGCATTCAGGTTCAGACCTGCGGAAAAGATGTTATAAAAATCAGGCGCCCCTATATTGGGGCGCCTTTCAATTTTATGCTAAACCTTTTAATACTCCGCGCAGTGATAGAAAATCACTTACGCACCCTGCGTATCTTCACCTTGACCACTTTCGGGCGCTGAACCTCCGCCTGCTTTTCTTCGGCGCGGAGCTTCTCCGCATTTTCCGCTGCGGCATACGCCTGCTGATAGAAATATATCTGCGAATTAAGCGGCTGATCGCCCTCGGCGCGCTCAACGTGGCGGTACAGCCCGTCGCTGCCCTGCTCGCGTGCCTTTACATTGTCGCGGAGCATCGTGTTGAATATCCCCACAACTCTGTCCGCCAGCGCGGGATCAAGCACGGGGGCTGCGACCTCAACGCGGCGTTCGGTATTTCTTGTCATAAAGTCGGCGCTGGAAATATACACGCGGCGGCGGTCGTCCCTGCCGAAAATGTAAATTCTGCTGTGCTCGAGGAAACGCCCGACAATGGATATCACGCGGACATTCTCCGTTTCGCCCTTAACCCCCGCAACAAGGCAGCATATTCCGCGCACGACAAGCTCCACCCTGACCCCCGCGCGGCTCGCTTCCGCAAGCTTTTCGATGATGTCGCGGTCGGTCAGCGAGTTCATTTTAATGCCGATGTAGCCGTCCTTGCCGTAGGTTATCTCGTTGTCGATAAGCTCCACAATGCGGCTCTTCAGGCCCTTGGGCGCCACAAGCAGCTTGTTCGTGCTCTCCGTCGTTGCGCCGACCGCAAGGGCGTTGAATACCACGGAAGCGTCCGAACCGAAATCGCGGTCCGCGGTCATGAGCGTAAGATCTGTGTACAGCTTGGAGGTGCGCTCGTTGTAGTTTCCCGTGCCGACCTGCGTTATGTAGCTTACGTCGTTGCCATGGCGCAGGGTTATCAGCAGCAGCTTGGAATGAACTTTCAGTTCGTCAAGGCCGTATATAACGGTAACGCCAGCTTCCTCAAGCTGCTTCGACCAGCCGATGTTGTTCTCCTCGTCGAACCTTGCGCGAAGCTCCACCAGCGCGAGAACATCCTTGCCGTTCTCCGCCGCGCGGATGAGCGCGTTGATTATCTTGCTGTCCCGCGCAACACGGTACAGCGTTATCTTTATCGAAACCACCTCGGGATTATCCGCGGCTTCCTCCAGCAGCTTTATAAACTGGTTGATGTTTTCGTAGGGGTAACTGAGCAGGATATCGCGCTGCTTCACCTGCTCTATCATGCTCTTGTCGGGCACAATGAACGGCGATCTCTGCGGCGTCAGCGGCTCGAAAAACAGCTCCGCAGGCTTCGGCTGCATGGTTTCCAGCCTGCGCTCGATGACCGACATGAAATCCATCGACAGCGGCATATTCTGCGTGAAGATGAAATCCTTGCCGATATCCAGCGTTTTGGAGAGGATAGCTACCGCGTCCGGCGACGGCGCGCCCTGAAACTCCAGCCTTACGGGCTGCAATTTTTTGCGCTTCTTCACCAGCTTGCTCATGATATCACGGAAATCAACGTCGTGGTCGTACAAGCCCTCGTCCAGCGAGATATCCGCGTTTCTCGTTACGCGGAAAATGCAGCGGGACTGTATCTCGAAATTGCTGAACACCTGCTTTGCATAGCGGCAGATAAGTTCCTCGCACAGCATAAATCTGCCCGACCTCGGCAGGAATATCATCCTCGGAAGATTTTCGGACGCGGGGAGGATTCCGAAAGAAAGCTTACCGTTCGGGTCGTCCTTTTTGCGCAGCACGGCGCCGACATATATCTCCCCGCTCTTCAGGAACGGTACGGGGTGCTTGTTGTCAACTATTCCCGTGAACAGCAGCGGGCGTATCTCCCGCGTGAAATATGCTTTGAGGAACGATTCCTCCTCGGGTGTCAGCTCCGACTCGCGAATGTGCTCCACGCCGTATGCCGCCAGCCCGTTCATTATTTCGGAATACGCCTCGTCCTTCATCGGGATAAGCTTCTTCACCCGCGCGGCTATCTCGGTGAGCTGCTCGGCGGCGGTCATATTCGTCTTGTTTTCGCGGTCTTTCGGGTCGAACATCTTCTTATCGGTAAGGCTGCCGACTCTTATCATGAAAAACTCGTCAAGGTTCGAGCAGAATATCTGCACAAACCTAAGGCGCTCGAACAGCGGGGTTTCCGCCACGAAAGCTTCCTCAAGCACGCGCTCGTTGAACTTGAGCCACGAAAGCTCACGGTTGTCGTAAAAATTACCGCCCATATTTATCCTCCGTTACACGCAGCGCCCGACATTTTACATCGGGCGCATATAGTTTTTACTTACTTTTTACCTTCGCGGATCTCGGACGCTGTCTTGATGAAATCGTTGAACAGCGGGTGAGGTCTGTTGGGTCTGGACTTGAACTCGGGGTGGAACTGAACTGCCACGAACCACGGGTGAACATCCTTCGGAAGCTCAACGATCTCGACAAGCTTTCCGTCGGGGGAAAGGCCTGCAAACTTGAGTCCCTTGCCCGAAAGCTGCTCGCGGTATACATTGTTGAACTCATAGCGGTGGCGGTGACGCTCGTAAACAAGCTCCTCGCCGTAAACGCTGCGGGAGATGGTGCCGTCCTCGAGCTTGCAGGGGTACAAGCCAAGGCGCATCGTTCCGCCCATATCAACGCCCTTCTGATCGGGCATGATGTCGATAACATTATATTTGAAGTCGCCGAATTCAGCGGAGTTAGCGCCCTCAAGGCCGCCAACGTGGCGCGCGAACTCGATAACTGCCATCTGCATACCAAGGCACAGACCGAAATAGGGTATCTTGTGCTCGCGGGCGAAACGTACAGCCTCGATTTTGCCCTCGATACCACGGTCGCCGAAGCCGCCGGGGACGCATATTCCGTCAAGACCGCCGAGCAGCTTTGCGGATGTTTCGGGAGTTACCTCCTCGGAATTGATAAGCTTTATATCAACGTTGCAGCCGTTGTTTGCGCCCGCATGACGGATAGACTCCATAACGGAGATATACGCGTCGGGGAGAGCAACGTACTTTCCTACCAGACCGATCGTAAGGGGCTTGGTGGCGTTCTCTGTGCGGTGAACCATTTCCTCCCACTCGGTAAGGTCGGGCTTTCTGTCCTCAAGGCCGAGGTGGTGGCACGCGGAGTGCGCAAGGCCCTCGTTCTCCAGCATGAGTGGAACCGCATACAGCGAAGAAGCGGTGAGGTTCTGAATTACATCTTCCTTGCGGACGTTGCAGAAAGAAGCTATCTTTTCGCGCATTTCCATGGGAACTTCCGCGTCGCTTCTCAGAACGAGAACTGTCGGCTGGATACCGATGGAGAGCAGCTCCTTAACGCTGTGCTGTGTGGGCTTTGTCTTAAGCTCATTGCTGCCCGAAATGAACGGCAGAAGCGTAACGTGGATGTACATTACGTTCTCTCTGCCCTTTTCATAGCTTACCTGACGGATAGCCTCAAGGAACGGGGTGGATTCGATATCGCCGACGGTACCGCCGATCTCGGTGATAACTACGTCAACAGGCTCTGCGCCGCTGTTTGCTGCGCGATATACTCTGTCCTTGATCTCATTAGTCACATGGGGGATTACCTGAACGGTGCCGCCGAGGTAGTCGCCGCGGCGCTCCTTGTTGAGTATCGTCCAGTAAACCTTACCTGTGGTAACATTGCTGTTTACAGAGAGGTTTTCGTCGATAAAGCGCTCGTAATGGCCGAGGTCGAGGTCGGTTTCCGCGCCGTCGTCGGTGACGAAGACCTCGCCGT
>CAVIFG010000129.1:3991-6525 GCA_963641955.1 Escherichia coli | reverse complement strand
GTGTGCCTTTTCTTCCGCTACAAGGAGATATGGGCGCTTATAGCCGCGCTGCTGGCGCTCATCGTTGTAAAAGAAATAACCATGCTTATAATGGGCGTGCTCTTTCTTAAAAAAGGGCAGGATCTCGGCGGCGCAAAGTGGTTCGGCAAGCTTGCAACGATAATATTCTATGTTCTGGTAATAGTGCTGCTCGGCGCACCGTCGCTCAACACCCTCGCCGCGGTGATAATGATCTCCGTTATGATAGTGTTCACATCGCTGGCGTTCGCGCTTTATCTGCGTGAATACTACCGTATGCGCCGCGAGCGCGATACCGACCCGGACGGAAAGGATTAAGCCATGGTCACCGCTGATTTTCACACGCATTCTTTCTTCTCCGGCGACAGCGAGGAACCCACCGAAAACATCGTCCGCGCCGCATACGAACGCGGCATGAAAACCATCTGCCTTACCGAGCACATGGACTACGACTACCCCGATGAAAATTTTGTCCTCGATACCGATAAGTACATGGCGGAGCTTGCCCGCGTCCGGGAGCTTTTCAAGGGGAAGATAGAGGTTCTTTTCGGCGTTGAGCTGGGGCTTATGGACTACCTTGCACCGCGGCTTTACGACTACACATCCAAGTACGATTTCGATTTCATCATCGGTTCGTCCCATCTCGTCGACGGAGAGGACCCGTACTATCCCGAATATTTCGACAGGCTCGGCGACAAAAACGGTATTCTCCGCTATTTCGAAAGCATTCTCGCGAACATTTCCGTGTACGACAACTTCGACGTCTACGGCCATCTTGATTATGCCGTGCGCTATTCCCACGCTAAAAATTACTCCCCCGCCGACTACCAAGACATCACCGATGAAATTATAAAAAAGCTAGTTTCCATGGGAAAAGGCATCGAGCTGAACACCGCGGGTCTTAAATATGGACTTGGCTGGGCGCACCCTCACCCCGATTTATTAAAACGGTGCAGGGAGCTTGGCGTTGAGATCGTGACCGTCGGCTCCGACGGACATAAGGCGGAGCACATCGCATGGGAATTTGAAGCCGCGGGCGATATCCTCAAAGCCGCGGGTTTTGAATATTACGCCGTTTTCAGGCACAGAAAACCCGAGTTTGTGAAAATTACATAAAGCTCTTTGTGCAGAATGTTAAAAATCAGGTGAAAATAACGCACCCCCTATTGCATTTTTCATATAAATGTGGTACAATAAATACAGAGCAGTAAAGGTTACATAAGACAGACCGATCTGCTTTTCTACTAAATATCGGAAGGATGCGATAATATGAAAGTTATTATCACCGCTAAAAAACTGAATATCTCCCAGTCTTTCACCGACTACGCCGAACAGAAGCTGAATACCAAGCTCGACCGTTTCTTCCCCGAGGAAGCGGAAGCAAGGATCACCCTTGCAGAGCGCCGTGACATGATAATCTTAGAGCTTACTGTTAAATACAATGGAATCATCTACCGTGCCGAGCAGACCGCAAAGGACAAGAACGATGCCCTCGACGTTACCGTTGACCGCATCATCCGCCAGATAAGAAAGCAGAAGACCAAGGTCGAAAAGAACCTCAGGGCAGATGCATTCGAGGGTCTTGCCCCCGAGCCCGAGGAGAGCAATTACGAGGTCATTCGTTATAAGAAGTTTGCCCTCCGCCCGATGAACGTTGATGAAGCTATCCTTCAGATGAACCTGCTGGATCACACGTTCTTCATGTTCAAGAACGCTGAAACAGGCGCCGTAAACGTAGTTTACCGCAGAGATGAAGGCAACTACGCCGTTCTCGTTCCCGAGGAATAATTCTATTGAACCTTGAATAAACATTTCAGCCCTGCGCAATCCGCGGGGCTGATCGTGTACTATCCCCGTGAAAGGAGCAGACATGACCGAAAAGAACGCGCTCTACCGCGTGCTGATGATATCAAAGGCGGCTTATTCGGAAGTAAGCGGCGGTACGGCGGAAAATCCCTGCGCCCTGCTCGACAGCCTGTCCGCCGCGCTCTCCCATGCGGGCAGCGAAACAGCTCCCCTCGCAAAGCTCATGCGCACGCTGAAGCGCGAGATAAAATCCAAAAACAAGCAGTTCTATCCCAAGGTAAAGCGGTATTTCTCGCGGCTCTACCCCGCCCTTGATTATGACTATGAAAAAGCGCTGAAGCACATCCCCGCCGTTATTTACGGCAACGACGCCGCCTGCGCCCGCATAGTTTCGGGAGAAACGGACAAGGCGCGCTCCATGTGCGACGCACTCAAAAGCTACCCCGGGTTTCTTTTCGGGGAATTTGAAGCGCTCTCCGATGAGCAGTTCTACGACCTAGTTTTCGGCTACTATCCCAAGCTTTACGGCGAGGAATTTATGGAGCCGCAGCGCGTGCTGTTCACCGCCGACAATCATTAAACAACAGTGCCCCGCAGGATATCCCGCGGGGCATTCCGTATTTAAAGTCGAAATTATTCGTTTATCTTGCTCCCGCTCTTGAATATCAGCGCCGCGATAAGCCCGAAGAAAATCGCCGCCGCTATGCCCG
>CAVIFG010000129.1:0-3981 GCA_963641955.1 Escherichia coli | reverse complement strand
GGTAAATCCCCCCGTAAAGGCACCCAGCAGCCCCTTTTCAAGCACAGCCTCCTTAACGCCCTTTGAAAGCAGATAACCGAAGCCCGTCAGCGGCACCGTCGCGCCGCCGCCCGCGAAATCCACCAGCGGCTCATACAACCCCACCGCGCCGAGAACGACCCCCGCCACAACATACGAGGTCAGTATCCTTGCGGGGGTAAGCTTTGTCAGGTCGATAAGCACCTGCCCCACCGCGCACAGCGCCCCGCCGATAAGAAACGCCCATACATATTCCATCAAAGTATCCATGCAGACCTCCTATTTTGATGTTATCTCCACTGCGTGCGCTATTCCGGGGATAGACCCGCCCTGCTGCACCATCGTCGGCGACATCAGCGCACCCGTGGCGCAGAAAAGTATGCGGTTCAGCTCGCCGCTCTCCACCCGCTTCAGAAAATGCCCACACATCATCGAGGCCGAGCATCCG
Source organism: Escherichia coli (assembly GCA_963641955.1). Taxonomy (GTDB): domain Bacteria; phylum Bacillota; class Clostridia; order Oscillospirales; family Ruminococcaceae; genus CAG-115. The sequence continues at coordinate 3,515 of CAVIFG010000129.1, read as the reverse complement.
CAGCCCGAGCCGCCCGCGTGAACATCCTGCTTTTCGCGGTCGAAAAGCAGCAGACCGCAGTCCTTGTGGTGCTGCTCCAGCGCTACGCCGTCGCGGCGGAAAAGCTCGTACAGCATCTCGCTTCCCACCTGCCCGAGATCCCCCGTGATGATGAGATCGTAGTTTTCGGGGTGAGTCCCCATGTGGCGGAAATGCCTGCTTATCGTGTCATAAGCCGCGCCCGCCATCGCCGCGCCCATATTGTTGAGATCCTTTATGCCCATGTCCTGTATCTTGCCTATCGTCGCCGCGCGGATATACGGAGCCTTCGGCGCGGAGGTAACTATCGCCGCACCCGAAGCCGTCGCCGTCCACTGCGCCGTGGGCGTTCTTACGCCGCCGTAATTCAGCGGGAAACGAAACTGCCGCTCCGCCGAGGAATAGTGCGAGGACGTCACCGCCGCGGCATTGTCCACATATCCCGCGTTGACCATCGCCCCCGCCAGCAGCAGCCCCTCCGCAAAGGACGAGCACGCACCGTATATCCCGAGAAAAGGAATGTAGAAATCCTTCAATCCATAGGAAGAGCCGGTGCACTGGTTCAGCAGATCTCCCGCCAGCACAAGATCCATCTTCTCCGGGATAAGCCCCGCCTTGTCCATTGCGTGCCCGAGCGCTTTCTGCTGAAACAGCGCTTCCGCCTGCTCCCACGTTTCTGCGGTGCCCTTGTTGTCCTCTATCACCTCGTCGAATTCATCACCGTAGGGGCCATCGCTTTCAACCTTGCCCGCTACTGCGGCATATGAAAGTATGGAAGCATTGCTGTATCTGAATGTTTTTCCCTCGCAGACTGCCATCACGATCCCCCCATCATAAACACAACGATATAATAAATTATCCCGTAAAGCACGGACGCGGATATTCCGTAAACAATTACTGGGCCCGCAATTGAAAACATCTTCGCGCCCAGTCCGAGGATAAATCCCTCGGATTTGAAATCAAGCGCGGGCGATACCATCGCGTTTGCAAATCCCGTTATCGGCACCAGCGTGCCCGCGCCGCCCCACTGCGCTATCCTGTCGTAAAGCTTCAGTCCCGTAAGCAGAGCGCTTAGGAATATAAGCGTCATTGAAGTCAGCGCGCCCGCGTTGGTCTTTCCCATGCCGAGGTAGATATAAAGGTTCATCAGCGCTTCGCCGAGGGTGCATATCCCGCCGCCGATGACGAAAGCCATAGGGATGGTCTTGTACATTGCCGAGGGCGGCGAGTGGCGCTTTGCAAGCTCGCCGTATTCCTGATTAGATATATTCACGGTCATTTCTCCTTTTTAGATGTATTTGTGCTATTATTTTGTCGTAATCCTGCGGAGAAATTCTGATTTTATTGTGGAAATTAATGCATGAAAAATGCCGCCGAATCAACGGCGGCTTATTTTTCAAAAAAACAAATCTGCATTAAATCTCACGGGCGGAAATATCATCCCCGCCCGCATTTCTGTATCATTTCATCAGTAATTGATCGTTTAGTCCTCCCGCTCCACTAAAAGAACAAACGGAGTTTCGTCCGTCGGCACCGGCTCCTTTCTGTTTGGAAACAGATAAGTAAACTCAAACGTCCGATATCTTGTCACCACCTCAACGTTGTACCCGAATTTCATAAAATACAGCGTAAGCGGGTAGTAATTTACCATCGTGACATCGCATTTGTATATCGACTGCCGCACCCCAAAGCGATCATCCGCGCGGAATTCTTTCCCGTCGAATTCGTACTTATTCGGTTCGCCGTTGTACAGCTTGTGTATAACGCGCAGGGTCAGCCACAGCCACACCAGAAACACCACCGTAAGCCCCGCCAGCGCCGTATCCGTTGCAAATCTGCGCAGGTTGTTGTTCATTGCAAGCGTGATGACGCAGTATACCATCCCGCCGAAAAGTATAAGCAGCACCGCCGAAAACACCGCCGTCAGCGGAAAATATTTTTTCAGCGGGGAATTGAATATCCCTTTAAGCGGCACGCCGCTCTTTCCCTTTTCGATGGAAATATCCCCGATGCCCTCGATGTGTTCCTTTTCCGTTTCCTCGTCCGAAAGCCGCGTGTATGCCTCGTATTTTTTCAGACCAGCGCGCTCTTCGATTATGTTGAACGGCGTTTTTTCCGTGGGATAACTCAGCCGCATATTTTCAAACAGATACACAAAGGTTTTCGTGAAACCCGTGGTTTCTATCCGCACCTTGTACCCGCGCTGATATTTGAAATAATACAGCGGCGTATAAGTCACGCTCTTCACCTGCGTGTACTCAAAAACAAGCACCTCGTCCTTGTATTTCGTTATGAATCTCTTCGCGTCCGCCGTGTAGGTATACCTCACGCCGCGCATTGCTATCTTTATCACCGAGGCGATAATAAAAATCCATGCCGCCTCGAACATCGCCGTCATTATGCCATAAAACAAAAATTCGTTCATGTTGGCGTGCGGTCCCAGTATCATGATATCCAAAACCACCGCGATCATCACCGCCGCAGTGTGCAGCACTATCATCGTCGCAGTATCAAGCTCCGTCGCGCAGAGAAACGAACCCGTCGTCTGATAACCGAACCTCTCCTCTATCGGCGAAAAGCTCGAATCGCTCGAGTAATGCAGCATAGAAACCGCCTCCTTTTCATATTTTAAGTATGACATATTTTTCAGTTTTTGTCAAGTGATAAATGCCGAATTGTCGGTAATTTAAACACACATCCTGCCGCGATGATGATATTTTTTGTTATACCATGCATTGATTATTCTATAAAAAGATGATATAATTATATTGTAGTTAGTTATAACTAACAGAAAGGAAAACTATGAACTCTGATATTTTCATCGGAATACTTATTCCGTTCATCGGTACGACTTTAGGCGCCGCCTGCGTGTTTTTCATGAAAAACACGCCCCACAGAAACGTGCAGCGCTGCCTTACGGGATTTGCAGCGGGGGTCATGACGGCGGCTTCGGTGTGGAGCCTGCTGATACCATCTATGGAGCAGAGCGAAGGTATGGGGCGGCTCGCGTTTGTGCCTGCGGCAGCGGGATTTATTCTCGGCATACTGTTCCTGCTCGCCCTCGACAGGCTGATACCCCACCTACATATGAACTCCGACACCCCAGAGGGGCACAAAAGCAGCTTCGCGAAAACCACCATGCTCCTGCTTGCCGTTACGCTGCACAATATCCCCGAGGGCATGGCGGTGGGCGTCGTTTATGCGGGTTTTGCCTCGGACAACGCTTCCATAAGCGCCGCGGGGGCGCTGGCGCTGTCCCTTGGCATCGCAATTCAGAATTTTCCCGAGGGCGCGATAATCTCCCTGCCGCTTAAGGGCGAGGGAATGTCCCGCGGAAAGGCTTTTGTTTTCGGCACCCTCTCGGGGGCGGTGGAGCCTGCGGCGGCGGTGCTTACGGTATTGCTGGCGGGACTGGTGGTGCCCGTGCTTCCGTATCTGCTGAGCTTTGCGGCGGGGGCGATGATATATGTCGTTGTGGAGGAGCTTATTCCCGAAAT
>CAVIFG010000128.1:0-6576 GCA_963641955.1 Escherichia coli | reverse complement strand
GATTGTCCCCTGTCGTAAAAGTCGTAAGACTTTTGCGACAGGATTTTACCAATTTAATTATACAACGCTCCCCATGTTTTGTCAACGGGAAATTGCTCGGATAAAAACGCCTGCGCCGCTAACAATACCATCGGAGGCGTATGTATGAACCTTATAAACTGCACGGAATGCTGCCGCTGGCAGAAAGAGGGTTTCTGCACCCTTGAAGAGCTCACCGTGACCTCCGCCGCGCTGTCGTCGGAGTGCCGATATTTCGAGCCTTTGTGAACAGGCGCGGGGGAACCTTTTCGGTGCCCCCGCGTGTATTTTAAGCTCAAAGCGCGGAAGCACATCAAAATGCCCCCGCGCTCCATCCTCAGTCCGTAAGCTCGTATATTATTTTCAGCGCGTGCCTGTCCGTTTTCTCTATCGGGTCGGCGAGGTTGTTTATCGTCGCCATGTACCCCGCGTGCATTAAGATATGCAGGGTGTTCTGCGCCTGCCTTCTCGTTGAATACAGCGTATACGGCGGCTTGACGTACTTGCTGTACACAGGAAAGCCCTCTATTCCGCAGCTTCCGTTCACCTCCGCGCAGTCCACCCGCGCATGATAATGAGCGCTAGACTTGTCAAATCCATAGCAGAGGTGCCCGTCGTATACATAAAAATACGCGTTGTTCCCCCCAGCCGCGGGGATGGTTTTCTCCACTGCCCCCGAAAGACTGCTCACCTCGATATGGTCGCCGAGGTGGCGGTAGACATTCCCGCGGTATATCGCAGGATACGCCCAGCTGTATCTTGCGGTGGTAAAGCTCCCCGAAGTTTTCAGCTTGAATGTCCCCACGTCTATCCCCGCATAGGAGAACGTGTCGTTGTCCGTGCCAGAAATCATGTCGCGACGGAAAAGATACAGCACGTTCGTTTCGGGGTCGTAAAATCTCGTGTTGATGTCCCCGATGAACGGTATCGTAACCACCGCCGCGATCTCCTCCGCAACATCCTTCGGCGCACAGCTTACCGTCACCGCGTCGGGGTCGGGCAGGGTGTATCTTACGAACGTCACTTCCGTGTAGGATACCTTTATGCCGAGATATACGTTCGGCTCCAAATTAGCGATGAAAGTCACGCCGCTTGCTGAGATAAGATAATTGCTGTTCGCAAACGTTCCCGCGGCAAAATACTGTGGATTGCAAAGTATGCTCTCGCTGCCCTCCTTTACGGGGTCGAAGCCGATGTTGCCGAATATTCTTGAAGTAAGCCCGATGCATTTTATCGTGCCGTTCGCCCTGTCCGTCCCGAAATCCCATACCAGCCTGTACCCGCCGTCTGTCGGGCCGCTTTCGTTTTCGTTGAGCGTTCCGCGGCGGGTGTCCGTGCCGGAATAAACCGCCCCCGCCGTGCCGACGGCGGCGTATCCGGTCGGAGGAGTAACTGTCGCCTTGTTTTCCTCAACATTTGTGGAAAGCAGCATTATCCCGCCGAACAGCTTCTCGGCCCTCGGGAGAAAATTGCTCATTATCTGCGGCATATTCATCATTGTAAACATACCGCACCGCGGGATATCAAACAGCTTTTCGGGGACGTCCGTCACCATGTTGCTTTCCTCCGTGCGCTTTATTTCCTCGCCTGTTTCGGCGTCAGTGAGTATCAGCGTTGCCTTTCCTTTCATGTCATCCCTCCTGTTTCTCGGTCGGCCGCACGCTGTTCAGCGCCGTCGGCGAAATGTTCTCCGCCACGGTATGCCTGTCGCGTATGCTGCCGATGTTTCCCGCCGAACCCTGCACCACCAGCGAAGCCGCAAGCTGCGACGGCAGTATATACGCGCTGCCTGTTTTGGTCTGCATGGTGACGGTTATCGTGCTGCTGCCCGCGGGAAGCTTCTGCGCGATGTGGTACCAGTGAAGAAGCTCGCGCCCCGTTCCCGAAAGGCTCTGCACCGCCTTGCGCTGCGCCTGAACGCCGTTGACATACACGGATATGATAAGGAAATCCCCCGTGAAATTATCCAGCGTGCAGTTAACATCCACCCGCGCAAACGCGTTTTCCGCCGCGTCGAATGTAAACTCCGCCACGGTGGCAGGCTCCGCGGACAGGGCTATCTGCGCGTCGTTTGTCTGCGTTATGCACCCCGCGCCGAGCCTGTTTTTAAGCTCCTCGAGCGTTTTTTCGAGGTCGTCCGAATCGGCGTCGGAGCTGTTTTTGTTTCGGGAATAGAGCACCGCGGTCAGCCCGCCGTCGTAGTGATATTCAATGCCGCTTATCTGAAGCGGATAAAGCAGCCCGTTTTCCAGCAGCGTTATCCTCTCCCCGGATTCAAGGAACGGAAGCCCCTGCATTTCGATATCCGCGCCGTAAAACGCGAAAGTCTTGAACAGCGAATAGAGCTGATCCAGCCGCTCCTGCGTCATCAGCGGGTCATAAAGCTCCATGGTGGATATCTCCGCTCCGGAGCCGGAAACCAGCTCGCCGCTGCCCGTGCCCGCCTTTATGCAGGTCACAACCGAATGGTTCATGTTTCTCGAAATGCTGACGCAGTTCTTTTCGTTCAGCACAAAACCGCCGCTGTCGTATTTTCTCAGCACAAGATTCCCGTATCTGTCCATCTTCGCGCAGGCACGGTTGAGCGCCGCGATATATCCTATCATGTCCCGCACGGTGCAGTCCTCGGGTATCTTCTCCACCGAAAAAGCCTCGCCCATATCCGCGCATTCCATGCCGTTCTTGCTGCATATCTCGCTAAGTATCTTAACGGTGTCCGACGGGAACGCAAGCAGGCTGGAATATTCCTTATCAAGGCTGTAAAGCCTGTCGTAGCAGGAGATGGACACATACTTCCCGCGGACGTATCTTCTCGAAGCATAGAACACCCCCAGCGGACACCATTCCTCCCCGTCGAAGCTTATGTAGGGCTTGACCTCCGCCCCGACGGGAATTTCCCCGCCGTATCTTATGCAGAAATAAAACCTGTTCGCGCAGGCGGTGCCTATCGTGAACCAGTCGGGATGCGCAACGTCGTCGAAGTCGAACTCCACGATATCATCATCCGTGAACACCTCGTCCCCCGCCTCTATCCTGCAATAAACATGGCGCCCGTTGTCCTGCGCCAGCGTTAAAAACCTGTCCGAAACCTCTACCATACCCATTCACCTCACTTCTGCTTCATGGTTATCTTCACGCCGCCGTACATCGCCGTGCCGTTTACATATGTAAGCTTCGGCGCAGGCTCGTCGGAGATGTGGAATTCCCCCTCTACCGTGCCCTCGGGGGCGTCGAACTTAACGGTCGCGAATATCTCCTCGGAAGCCTTGCGGAGTGCTTTCAGCTCCGCTTCCGTCATCAGCCCGAACACGACCTCGAGCTCGTATTTTCTGTTCACCAGATCTATCAGCATATCGCCGTTGGTGTTGTATCGGATGTCCGTTCTGCGGGTCTTTCTTGCGGCGTCAAGCCTTGTAACGCAGTCGAACTCCGTGCCGTTTATGGTTATTTTCACCGCCGCACCTCCTCAGCGCTGCTTTCTTGTTTTCTTTGTGTTGTACTGGCGGTCAAGCTCCCTCATTCCCTTTCTGATGAGCTTCGCCGCGCGGTAGCCCTCTTCCGCCGCTTCGGCGCCGGTCTTTGCCGCCGTGTTCTTTTTTTCTTCGGGCATAGCTCTCCTCCTTTCGTTATCCGCTGTATTCTCCGCTTATCTTGCGCGCCTTTATTTTTATGTGGTGTGGCGTATCCGCGCCGAGGGTGCGCACCTCTGTCAGCTCGAATATTTCGCCGCAGTATTCCGCGCGTTCTCCCGCCGAAAAATCAGCATTGGCGGGGCGGGAATTTTCGCAGTCGAACCATATCGCAAGTTCCGTGCAGTCCCGCGTGATGGAAGTATAATCCGCCACGGCGTCGGTGCGCTCCACCCGTACATTGGTTATCTCCGTGCGGAGCGTGCCGCCGCCCTTTTTCGGTGATATCAGCACGAAGCTGTCCCCGAGAAGCTCGGCGGGGATGGGTTTTATGTTCATTCTCTTGCCTCCAGTCCGCCGAAAAGGCATCCTGCCGCACGCAGCAACCTTATCACGGTGACGTTGGTATCCACCGGCTCGATTACATCTTCCTCGCTGCTGTTCACCGATGTGTAGGAATAATCCCCCAGCGAAACGCGTTCCTCGCTTTTGTTTCCCGTGCTGATGAGTTCCTCCGCGCGGACCATGGAGCTTGTCTGGAACGCCGCCGCCTGCTTAACGTACTGTGCGGGCTTTCCGCCCTTTTCCGCCACGGCGGAAGCCTTGCCCGCCGTAAGGGAATCCAGCACGAAATCCGCCCGCTTCAGGCAGTTTTCAAGCACCTCGTCATCCTCCGCAGTGAAGCCCATCGCGCGGTATTCCTCCGCTGTAATTATCATAGATGTCCTCCTTTCCCGAAAACCCCGGGCGGCCCATGCCGCCCGGAGCCGTAATGTTTACTCGGAAATGCTTACCGCGATGGCAGCTCTCTTGTTCTCAGGAATGAAAAGGTCGTGGTACTTGCGGTAGTCGATGTCCCACGCGTCCGCAAACTGGTTCATCTCGGGGGTGATGATCTTTACGTTGTCAGTCTTGGATACGGCGATGGGAGCGGACTTGGGGCAGATGACCCAATTAACATCCTTAGCCGTAGACTTAGGCGCAAATCCACCCTCGCCGTCCGCGAAATAGTTATAAGAAGTCTTCATGCGTGCAGAGGGCACGGGGATAACGGGCACGCCGTTCACGGTCTTGACGCCGAACTCAAGTTCACCCTGATTGAACTGCGCGCAGTCGATCACGGAGTTAAGCTCGCTGCTGAGCATAAGCTTGTCATAAACGGGGCGCGACATGATGATCACCGCCTCGCCCTCGCCGCCGGTGATATCGCGCACTGCGCTGAGCTGCGCCAGCAGGTCGGACATAACCGTAGACTTGTCGGGGGTGTATGTTTCCTTTATACCTGCGGCATTCGCAAGCACGGAATAGCGGTATGCGTCGATCTCGGGAATAACCTTTGTGCGCTGGAATTCCGCCGCAACATTCGCCGCCGCAAGACCAAAGCCGCTCTCGTCAACATCCAGCGCGTCGATGCGGAAGCGTCTTCCCCTGTCCTGCGAAAGCGTGAATGTTTCAAAGGAATATGTAACCGCGCCGCCGACGTAGCCGCTGTCGCGGTCGTATGTACCCAGTCCCTGCATGGTCATCTTTGGCATCTTTATCTCGCTGCCACCGTTGTAAATCACCTGAGAGGCGTTCTCCTCCATCCAGCCGGATGTCGCGCCCTCAAGCACCTGCTTGTCAAGCTCCTTCTGAAAAACCTTTGCATATTCAATTGTGTTAGCCATTGTTTTATCGTCCTTTCAAATCAAAAATATGTCATCCCGCGCCTGCTGCCGCCGCGCCTTTTTTCTTTTTTGGGAAAACGCCCCCTCGTCCGCGCCGCAGCAGGCGGCACCTCCCGCCCGATTTGTCCGGCGGTAACATTCAGCATTTACCGCCTGCGTTTGATTATTTGTTATATGTCAACGCCGACCCCGTGCGGCACTTTCACAGCCAAACACGCAATACCCCGTGTCCGCCGTGAAAGTCCCCCCGACAGATACCGCCGCGCCAGAATACCCGGGTAACGCCCGCCGTCTGCGCCGTATCCGCCGTTCACCCCGCACATAGTCGGCGGTATCTTACTTTCTCGCGAAAATGCTCCTTATCGCCGAGAAACCATCATTGTATCCGCCGCCCTGCGCCGCAAACTGCGGAAGCTCACGCTGTACCGCCATAAAATGCGGATACCCCGCCAGCACCTCCGCCGCGGCCTCCGCGGGAGTTTTCCCGAGGGCGCATAGGCCGTAGGCTATCTTCGCCGCTTCGTCAAGGCGCTCCTTTGCCGCGCCGCACAGCAGCAGCGCAAGCTTCACATTCGCCTCCAGCAGCGCCGCGCGGAGATCCTCCGCAGTGGTTTCTTCCGTTGTTTCCGCGGGTGCTTCCTGCTCCTCGGTTTCTGTGGTTTCAGTTATTTCTGCGATTTCCGTTACCTGCTCAAGCTCTTCCATCTTCGTTCTCTCCTTCTATTCTCTTCGCTTCTTCAAGCGTAATTCCGTATATCTGCGACAGCGCTCTTTCGCGGGAGATAAGCCCCGCAGAATAAAGCTTCACCGCCCTGTCTACGCGGGTGCCCTCGTCCTCGCTCACTCCGTCCGCAAACCTCAGCGAAGCGGTTTCCGCCGCCCCCGCGCTGAGCTGACCCGACATCTTTCCGAGCAGGCATATATTCTCCGTAACCGCCGCCATACCGAGGGATATCATCCTGCGGTAAAAGCTCTGCGTGCGGTAGGTCCTGCTGTTTCTGCTGACAACCTCCGCGGCGGTCTTTATCGTGCCGTCCCTGTACGCCAGCGAGCCTTCCGACAGCCCCGTCTGCATACACAGCAGATCAAGCAGCGACGCGATGGCCTCCGTATGCTCCGTAACGCGTAATTCCGCGGTGTTGTCGGATATCTTCAGTTCGTCCGTGTCCGAAGCCGACAGCGCCTGAAATACCTCGTCGTTGACGTCGAAATACTGCTTCAGATCGCCGTTCTCGTCATATTCGCCGCGCACCGCGTAGTAG
>CAVIFG010000127.1:0-6581 GCA_963641955.1 Escherichia coli | reverse complement strand
CACCTCGATTTATTTGTTATAACATAAATTATATTTGAAAAAGGGCTTGGCAAAATTCCAAAACAGAATTATAATAATATTAATTCCAAAATGGAAATATAAATCGGAGGTAATATTATGCGTAAAGGTTGGACTAATTTTAATAATGTGCTTATGTATTTAAGCATGGCGGCGGGGGTAATAATCGTGATAGCACTGTGCTTTTACGGGGGGAGATACTGGTGGGCAGTGCTTTTGTTGGGGCTGATAGCTGTTTTGGTGGGTCACGCTATCTGGGGTATGCTTATCGAGATGTCGAAAAACGTGATAAAGCTTGGGTCGGAGAGGGACAATTCGGGCGTTTCGCAGTCCGTGAGAAAGGAATGGACTTGCCCTAATTGCGCCAAGGTGAACACATCTGGCAATAATTTCTGTCAGTCGTGCGGAACCCCAAGAATAAGCAGAGAGGGAGAAGATCATGAATAAGGCATTGCGTTATTTTAACGGCGAAAAGCGTTTTTACATCCCGTTTTTCATTCTGTTCGGATTGCTTGCTGTAATGTGTTTATTTGAGTTCAGAGAATACCTGTACCCATCCGGATTTTTGTATATTATTGCTCGGCTGCTGACTGTGTTGTCCGTGGTTTTTCTGTGGCTTCGGGTCAACAGCAAGTTTACAATTATATCGTCTGCTGCTTCCGCGCTGCTATATGTGATATATTATATATGGCTGATCAGTTACGGCATCTATTGGGGTCATGGCGCCGCATTTTATGTGGCAGCGGCTATACTAAGCAGTTTGGCGTGCCCGCTTGGAGTTTTCCTGCTTTGGCTCAAAGCAAGGAAAAATATTAAAATCCCGCTGCTGATCATTGATGTTGTGCTGGTAGTAGCATCGGGAATAGTTGCCTCGTTCGTATATACCGGTTGGGACGGATTTTTTGTTTCTTTCATGAGGTATTTTTTATTTACCCCGCAGCCATACCTCGCGGCGGCATTTGTTTTCCTGTGGCTGCCGCTGGAGCATTATTCAGTATGCCCGAAATGCGGATACAATAACACCAAAACCGCCGGCTTCTGCGGCGGCTGCGGGCTGAAATTGAATTAACTCGTTTATCCCCGTCCATCCCCGACGGGGATTTTTCCGTCCCGCCCCGAGAACATACGCAAAAAACCTCCCCCGCGTCTTGACTTTTTGCGAAAATGTGATATAATTAACGTGTATGCGTTATTACATCTAATATATGGAAATAACTGTAAAATCTATTTATGTTTAAGGACGGAAAAGCTATGAAATGGACAGGTTTGAATGATCTGCGCGAAAGCTATCTTAAATTTTTCGAGTCAAAGGGACACCTTCGTCTGCCGAGCTTCCCGCTCGTTCCGCAGGGGGATAATTCCATCCTGCTGATCAACGCGGGCATGACCCCTCTGAAGAAGTATTTTCAGGGTATCGAGGAGCCGCCGCGCCACCGCGTTACCACCTGCCAGAAGTGCATACGCACTCCTGATATCGAGAACGTCGGCAAGACCGCACGCCACGGCACATATTTTGAAATGCTCGGCAACTTCTCCTTCGGCGACTACTTCAAGCACGAGGCCATTGCATGGGCGTGGGAGTACCTCACGAAGGTACTGGAGATCCCGCCGGAGCGCCTGTGGGTAACCATCTACGAGCAGGACGACGAAGCAGGCGATATCTGGGCGAACGAAGTAGGCGTTCCCCGCGAGCGTATAATCAAGCTCGGCAAGGCTGATAACTTCTGGGAGCACGGAAGCGGTCCCTGCGGCCCCTGCTCCGAAATTCACTACGACCGCGGCGAGAAGTACGGCCACTTTGACCACATCGGTCAGGACAACTTCGAGGAAGTCGGCGACTGCGACCGTATCATCGAGATATGGAACAATGTATTCACCCAGTTCGACAACGACGGCCACGGCAACTACACCCAGCTCAAGACAAAGAACATCGATACAGGCATGGGTCTTGAAAGACTTGCCTGCGTAATGCAGGATGTTGACAACCTCTTCGAGGTCGACACCGTTCAGAACATACTCAAGAAGATAAGCTCCATCGTCGGCGTACACTATAAAGAGGACGAGCAGAAGGATGTTTCCCTGCGCGTTATCACCGACCATATCAGAAGCACCACATTCATGGTAGGCGACGGCGTTCTCCCCTCCAACGAGGGACGCGGCTACGTTCTCCGCAGACTGCTCAGAAGAGCCGCAAGACACGGCAGAATGCTCGGCTGCACAAAGCCGTTCCTGCATGAAGTATGCGACACCGTTATCGACGAGAACCTCTCCGCATATCCCGAGCTCGGCGAGAAGCGCGCTTACATCAAGAAGGTTATCCAGACCGAGGAAGAAAGCTTCGCAAAGACCATCGACAAGGGCACTGAGATCCTCAACGAGATGATCGAAAACCTCATCGCCAAGGGCGAAAAGACCCTCGACGGCGCCGATGTGTTCAAGCTTCACGATACCTACGGCTTCCCGCTTGACCTCACCAAGGAAATTCTCCACGAAAAGGGTCTGGAAGCTGACGAAGAGGGCTTCAAGAAGTATATGCAGGAGCAGAAGTCCACTGCCCGCGCAAACAAGAAGCTCGGCGGCGGCTGGGACAACGCTAAGAACTCCGAGCTGGACGCTTATTCCACAAACTTTGTAGGATATGACACCCTCGAGAACAAGTCCAAGCTGCTCGCCATCGTAAAGGGCGGCGCGGTTTCCGAGCTCTGCGAGGAGGGCGACGATGTTTCCGTTATCATCGAGAACACGCCTTTCTATGCGGAAATGGGCGGTCAGGTAGGCGACTGCGGTACAATTTCCAACGGCGACAACGTTATCGAAGTCACCGATACACAGAAGCTCACCAACGGCGCATTCATCTGCAACGGTAAGGTAGTAAGCGGCGGCTTTGCCGAGGGCGAAGAAGTCCTCGCGAAGGTAGACGCTGAAAAGCGCCTTGCAACCCAGCGCAACCACACCTGCGCGCATATTTTGCAGGCGGCTCTGCGCCATGTGCTTGGCGACCACGTTCACCAGGCAGGCTCTTATGTAGACCCGTACCAGTGCCGCTTCGACTTCAACCACTTCAGCGCTATGACCGCCGACGAACTGCAGCAGGTAGAGAATTACGTGAACAAGGTCATCATGGCAGCTGTTCCCGTTACCACCGAAGTTCTTCCCATCGAGGAAGCGAAGAAGAAGGGCGCTATGGCTCTCTTCGGCGAGAAGTACGGCGACGTTGTACGCGTTGTTTCCGTGGGCGATTATTCCACAGAATTCTGCGGCGGTACTCACCTTACAAACTCCGCGCAGGCGGGTCTGTTCAAGATAGTTTCCGAGGCTTCCGTATCCAGCGGCGTAAGACGTATTCAGGCTGTAACCGGCATGGCTGTTATGAGCCTGCTGTATGATTACAAGGATACCCTCGAAAAGGCTTGCTCGGTTCTCAAGGTTCCCACGTTCGAGGAGCTTCCTCACCGCGCGGAGAGCGTTGTTGCGGAGCTTCGCGAAAAGGATAAGAAGATCCAGAGCATGGAGCAGGCTGCGGCGAACGCAAAGCTTGGCGATCTCGGCGGAAACGTTCCCGAGGTTGCAGGCGTGAAGATAATCACCGCCGTTCTCGACGGCACAGGCGCCGACGGTCTGCGCAAGATAGGCGACAGCCTTGCTGACAAGTATACCGACTTCGTTGCAGTGCTTGCAGGCACCGCCGACGGCAAGAGCAGCATCCTCTGCAAGTGCAGCAAGAGCGCAGTTGCAAAGGGCGCTAACGCGGGCACGCTGGTTCGCGAGATAGCGGCTGTTGCAGGCGGCAAGGGCGGCGGAAAGCCCGATCAGGCTATGGCGGGCGTTCCCGACGCTTCCAAGCTGGGCGAAGCGCTTGCGGCGGCAGAGGGTATCGCGGCGAAGTATATCCACTGATTTTAACGCCAAATTAACGGCATAATATGATATGATAAGCGCGGAGGCGCGTGTTTACGCTGTTTCCGCGCTTATAGATTATTTAGGAGGACAATTCGGTAACAGGGCTGCGGCTTGCCGCGTATTGTCCGGGAGGATAATTACAATGGACATCAACAAGACCTCGGCAGTGGGCGCGGAGTATATCCGTTTAATGGCGGAGAACGGTTTTCTGAAAACAAATGCTGTTGCGCAGGGCGAAGCAATCGCGGAATATCGTAAGCTTGAGAGCGAGGGCAAGCCGCTTCCCGAGGGAGTTTACGCAACGTCGGACAGCGGCGTGCATGAGTATTACACCATAGAAAGCCCCGTTCCCGACATGACTGACGACGAGATAGACCGCCTTATCGCAATGCGGCAGGCGAACGATATAGCGTCAATAAAGCGGTGGGTGAAATTCTTCGGAATACTCGCCATTGTAGGATTGATAGTCGGATTTGTTGCGGTTCTTTCGCCGCTTTTCTGAACAAAGCGCAACCTTTTACCGTCGGACAATGTATTTAATATTAGGAGGATAAGACTATGGAAAACTGCTTATTTTGCAAGATAATCGCTGGGGAGATACCCTCCACAAAGGTATATGAGGATGAAAAGATACTCGCGTTCCGCGATATCGCGCCGATGGCGCCTACGCATATCCTCGTTATCCCGAAGCAGCACATCGGCGGTGTTGACGAGATAACACCCGAAAACAGCGCAGTCGTTGCGTATATTTTCGAGAAGATCGCCGAGATCGCCCGTGCAGAGGGACTTTCCGACGGCTACCGCGTTGTATCCAACATCGGCGAGAACGGCGGTCAGACCGTTCGCCATCTGCACTTCCATATCCTCGGCGGAAAGAAGCTCCGCAACGAGATGGCGTAAGGCGTAATGGCAGTAGTAGAAGAACCGCGCCTGCGGGCTGACCTCAAGGCGGGTCGGCTCGGGCGGGTGTATTTTCTCTGGGGCGAGGAGGACTACCTCGTGCGGATGTACGCAAAGCGCATAACCGACGCCGCAGTGCCCGCAGAGTCGCAGGACATGAATTTTGTGAAATATTCCGAGGCGCCCACGGCGGACGAGCTTTCGGACGTCACCGACAGCCTGCCGTTTTTCGCGGAGAGAAAGTGCGTGCTCATCGAGGATCTCGACCCCGACGCCCTTGACGCCGCGAACAACAAGGCGTACCTCGATATAATCGCGAACATCCCCGACACCACCGTGCTCATTATTTCGCAGGAGCACATCCCCATCGACCCGAAAAAGCCCAAGGCTAAAATGAAGAAGCTGATGGAAACCGCGGCGAAAGCCGGCTGCTCCTGCGAGATGAAATACATGGCGCCCGCGCAGATAGCCGCCATGGCGGAGAAGCGCGCCGTGCGTAACGGCTGCGCCCTCGACCGCGGCGACGGGGCGTACCTTGCCGAACTTTGCGGCAGGAGCCTTACGGCGGTATCCAACGAAGTGGACAAGCTCTGCGCATACAAAAACGGCGGCGCGATAACCCGCGCGGATATCGACCTGCTGTGCCCCAAGCCCGCGGACGCGAGCATATATTCCCTTGCGGACGAGCTTATCGCGGGAAGAACGCAGGCGGCGTTCGGCGTGCTGGACGATCTTTTTGTCCGCCGCGAAGAGCCGATAATCATACTTGCGGCGCTGTCGGGGTATTTCACCGACCTGTACCGTGCGAAGATAGGCTCCGCCGCGAGGAAAAGCTACAGCGACACCGCGGCGGCGTTCAAATATGCTCCGAACAGGTCGTTCGTCGTCAAAAAGGCGTACACCACTGCGCAGAAGCTGTCCGAAAGCTTCCTCGAAGAATGTCTGGGGATACTGTTCCGCGCGAACGTGAGCCTTAATTCATCCACGGCGGACAAGCGCACGCAGATAGAAGAGGCGCTGACGGAGATATCCGCCCTGCCGAGATGAGCGGATGATAATTTGTAATGATTAAAATAAAACAGGCAATAATAGTAGAGGGCAGGTACGACAAGATAAAGCTCTCGTCGCTGGTGGACGCGCTGATAATCCCCACAAACGGCTTCGCGCTGTACAAGGACAAGGAAACGTGCGAGCTTATCAAAATGCTGGCGAAGAAAACGGGGATAATCATTCTCACCGACAGCGACAGCGCGGGGTTTCAGATACGCTCGCGGCTCAGAAACATAGTAAAAGAGGGCGAGGTAATCAACGTCTATATCCCGGATGTTTTCGGAAAGGAGCGGCGAAAGCGCGTTCCGTCGAAGCAGGGGAAGCTAGGCGTTGAGGGAATGAGCGCGGAGGTGCTGCTTGATGCTTTCCGAAAGGCGGGGGTCATCTCCGAGGGGGAAAGCAGACCCAAATCCGACCCGATAACAAAGGCAGATCTTGTGGAGCTGGGGCTTTCCGGCGGGGAAAACTCCGCGGCGCGCCGCGCAGAACTGCAAAGGCGGCTGGGGCTGCCCGAGCTGCTTTCCGCGAACCTGCTGCTCGATATACTTAACGTTAACTATACTAAAGAAGAATTCTTGGCAATGCTCGGAAACTCAGATTGATTCGGAGGTTTTATGGTTTTTTCCAGTCTGACATTCCTGTTCGCTTTTCTGCCGATAACGATGATAATCTACTACCTTGTTCCGTTCAAGGCGAAGAACGTCGTTATCCTG
>CAVIFG010000126.1:0-6594 GCA_963641955.1 Escherichia coli | reverse complement strand
CGGGCAGGCAGTCGGGTGTGCATTCCGCATTGCTGTGCGCCAGCAGAAGCACACGCATTCCGCGATGTCTGTATTGCAGGGCGGCTTTGTTGACTTCCTCGGGGACATCTTTCAGAATAAATTCGGGCGCGCCGAGTGCGGCGGTGCCGTATCCCTCAAACGCCGCTGCGCTGAATTTTCTTGCGGAGGAGAACGGTATCGCGGCGGAAAGCTTCATGTCAGTGCCGTCATGATATTTCTCCCGCACAGCGGCGAGGGTGGGATTAACATCTGTGAATGCGGACGAAAGCGCGTTCAGCGCCTTTTCGCAGTCGAACGAATTGTCCAGCGGGAATACTTCCTCCGCCTGCATACAGCCCTCGGTTATCGTGCCTGTTTTGTCAAGGCAGAGCACATCCACCCGCGCCAGCGATTCCACGCAGAAAAGATCCTGACACAGCGTCTGATGCTGCGCCAGCCTTATCGAGCTTACCGCAAGCGCAATACTTGTCAGCAGTACAAGCCCCTCGGGTATCATACCGATAAGCGCCGCAACGGTGCTTACGACCCCGCTTTCGAGGGTCTGATTTGTCACATAGACTGATTTCAGAAACAGAACAATTCCAAACGGAACAATGCATATCGAAACCACCGAAATGATTTTGTTGATGTCCTTCATCATTTCTGAGGAATGCCTGCGGACATATTTTGCGCCGCTGGTTATCTTGTTAGAGTAGCTTTCGGCGCCCACGCGGACAGCCTGCGCTTTTACCGCGCCGGATGTGATGAAGCTTCCCGAAAGAAGCTCGTCGCCTGTTTTCTTGCGGATGGGGTCGCATTCGCCGGTGATAAGGCTTTCATCCACTTCGCATTCGCCGTCGAGAATAAGCCCGTCGGCGCAGACCTGCCGCCCGGTCGAAAGAAGCATGATGTCGTCGAGGACGATATCAGATACGGGAAGTTCGGTTTCCTGCCCGTTTCGCAGCAGGTGAGCCTTCGGCGCGGAGATAAGCGACAGCCTGTCGATAACGCGCTTCGAGCGTATTTCCTGAATAATTCCGATGGCGGTATTCGCGATAACAACGCCCATGAAGAGCATATTGCGATAGCTCCCCACCATCACGATAAGTGCGGCGAGAATTATATTTATAAGGTTGAACAGCGTGAATATGTTTTCGCGGAATATCTGCCCGACGCTTTTTGTTTTCACATCAAAGCTGCCGTTGCTTTTTCCGCTTCGGGCGCGCTCTTCCGCTTCGGAAGAGGTAAGCCCTGTATTTATATCGGTGTACATAATGCCTCCGTATAATCAATTATTAATATAAGTATAGGTCGATTTTCCGCCTATGTCAAGGCTTCTTGGTGAATGTTTTGTGAAATATTGCCTGCACCCCTTGAAAATGCGCCACAATTGTGGTATAATTGATTTACAAGATAAAATTCACATAAGAAAGGAACTGACTGAAATGAAAGACCTTTTCAAAAGAGCAAAAACGAGCGGCATAATCCTTTCCGCCGCAATAATAATTCTAGGCATACTGCTGCTGGTATTCCCGACGGGTTCCATTGAGTTTGTGACCACTATAATTGGCATAGGAATGCTGGTTTGGGGCATTGGCAAGATGGTCGGATTTTTCCTCAGCCGCGACGTTATCGCGGTGAGATTTGACCTTGCGGGCGGACTTCTTCTGACGCTTCTCGGTATTTTTGTGATGATCAACCCTGCGGGTCTGGCGGGATTTGTGCTTTCCATGACAGGTATCGCGATACTTGTCGACAGTATTTTCAAGATTCAGTCCGCCCTCAGCGCAAAGCACGCGGGTCTGCCTAGATGGCAGGCGGTGCTTATCCCTGCGATAATCGCCTGCATCGGCGGTGTGCTGATAGTTTTCAATCCTTTCGGAGCGGCAAGGCTGCTTGTAAGAGTCATCGGCGTTTCCGTTATAGTTTCGGGCGTAACCAACCTTATTTCCGCGATATGCATTACACAGGCTCCGCCCTCCGAAATTGATGTCGAAGCAGAGGTCAGGGACGCTTACGATGATATGATAGACAAGAAGTAATTTTATGGATTTATTACCGCTTGACAGATTTTGAACATCTGTGGTATAATAATTGTATTAGGTCATTTATCCCGCCGCGTATATCCTGCCATGTGCGCGGCGTTATATTTTCAGAAAATGCCGTGCGGCGCAGGGAAGCGGCACGGCGGCGAAACGACAGGAGGTACACACCAATGAACGACATTGTAAAAAATTACGCAGCATCAAAAAAAGTGCTCTGCATGGATCACGATAAAATTTCTGATGATCTGTACAAGAAGTACGGAGTAAACCGCGGCCTGCGCGATATTAACGGAAAAGGCGTGCTTACGGGGCTTACTACCATCTCGAAAATGGTGTCATTCAAGGATGTGGACGGCGTGCAGACCCCCTGCGAGGGTGAGCTGTGGTACCGCGGCTATAACATCCGCGAGCTTGTTGCAATGAACGGCGACAGCGGCTTCGGTTTCGAGCGCACGGCGTATCTGCTCCTTTTCGGGGAAATGCCTACCGAGGCTGAAACGGCGGAGTTCAAGAAAATACTCGGCGAGTGCAGAAAGCTTCCGACAAACTTCACCCGTGATGTTATCATGAAAGCCCCCAGCAAGGATATCATGAACTCTATGACGAGGAGCATTCTCACCCTTGCATCCTACGACAGCACCGCGCTTTCCGGTGACCTTTCGGACAGCCTTTATCAGTGCATAAAGCTGATCGCAGAGTTCCCGATGCTTGCGGCGTACGCTTATCACGCATATAATCACTATGAAAACGACGAGAGTATGTACATCCATCGTCCTGACCCCGAGCTTTCGACGGCGGAAAATCTTCTGCTCATGCTCCGTCCCGACAAGAAGTACACCATGCTTGAAGCCCGCGTACTTGACGTTGCGCTCATGCTTCATATGGAGCACGGCGGCGGTAATAACTCCACATTCACTACCCGCGTGGTTACATCCTCCGGTTCTGATACATACTCCACCATTGCGGCGGCGATGTCCTCGCTGAAGGGCCCGAAGCACGGCGGCGCGAATATCAAGGTCATGGAGATGATGGACAATATCCGCGAGAATGTCCATGACACAAAGGATAAGGAAGAAGTCACCGCGTACCTCGCGAAGATACTCCGTGGGGAAGCATTCGATGGCAAGGGACTTATCTACGGCATGGGTCACGCGGTATATTCGCTGTCCGACCCCCGCGAGAGAATTTTCCGCGGATTTGTCGAGAAGCTCGCCGCAGAAAAGCACCGCGAAGATGACCTCGCGCTGTACGAATACATCGAGGAAGCGGCTCCGATTCTCATTGCAGAGCAGCGCAAGATAATGAAGGGTGTAAGCCCCAATGTGGATTTCTACAGCGGATTTGTGTATGATATGCTCGGCATTCCGTCGGAGCTTTACACCGCGATATTCGCCATTGCAAGAATAGTCGGTTGGAGCGCGCACCGTATAGAAGAGCTTTCCACCGCAAGCAGGATAATCCGTCCCGCGTACATGAGCGTAATGAAGCCGCATGACTGATTCGGTATGATAATAACATGCCCCTGTATTATAAGCAGGGGCTTTTTTATAATTGAATTAACAGCACAATAATAACCCCCGTGATTTTTCACGGGGGCAAGCTTTATTTAAGATAAGAGATATGATCGTTAAGAATATGCTTTTCATCCCATGCGGTCTTTATCGCCCTCATTATTTCGAGGTTCTCTGGGGAGGTGTTGTCGAGGAAGTACGGCCGCTTTGCAATGCCGATTCCGTGCTCGCCCGAGGTCAGTCCGCCGAGGGTGTAGGCGTAGTTGTAGATGGTGTGCATATTTGCGGAAAGCTGCTCTTCCCATTCCTTGTCGGAGCGGTCGCCGCGAACTATGCAGAGATGAACGTTGCCGTCGCCTGCGTGGCCGAATGCAACCATCTGCATTTTTGTTTCGGCTTCAGTCTTGTGTACGAAGTCGATAAAATCCGCCGTTTTGTCGATGGGAACAACAAGGTCAACAGGCTCCTGCTCGGACTTGCTTTCGACCGCTTTTACAAGGCAGCCGCGTATTTTCCATACCGTTGCGGCAAGCTCGCTGTCAAGCTTGATGAAATCAAGCGCGCCTGCGTCCAGCGCGGTTTTTCTTACTATCTCGGCGCTTTCCTGAACGGAATTTGCTGTGCCGTCGAATGTAAGGATTATGTACGCCGAAGCGTCGGGGCGGGGGAACTGAAGTCCTGTGAATTCCTCGCCGAGGGAGATAACGCTGCGCTCGGCAAATTCAATTGCCGTGGGGTTAGCGTTGGCGCGGATGATGTCGATAACCGCCGCGATACCCTTGTGCAGGTCCGCAAACGGAACAACAACGGACAGCGAAGATTCGGGCTTGGGAACAAGCTTCAGAATGCACTTGGTTATAACCGCGAGGGTTCCCTCGGAGCCTATCACAATGCTCTTGAGGGAAAGTCCGCTGGCGTCCTTGACGTTCTTTGTGCCTGCTGTGATAACGCGTCCGTCCGCCGTTACAAGCTCAAGACCGCGCACATAATCGCGCGTTACGCCGTACTTTACGGCTCTCATTCCGCCCGCGTTTGTGGAGATGTTTCCGCCGATGGTAGCGGTTTTCTCGCCTGGGTCGGGAGGATAGAACAGCCCCTGCGACTCAACGAGCTTCTGAAAATCCTGAAGAACAACGCCGGGTTCAACGACCGCTGTCAGCGTGTCCGCGTCAATCTCGAGAACGCGGTTCATCTTGGAAAGGTCAAGGATGATGCCCTTTCCGTGGGGAACGGTGGAGCCTACGAGATTGGTTCCCGCGCCGCGCGGCGTAACGGGCAGATCGTGCTCGTATGCGTATTTCATCACCCTGCTCACTTCCTCGGTGGAGGTGGGGAACACCAGCGCCGCGGCGGTGCCTTTCAGCCTGCCGAGGGTGTCGGTGAGGTATTTGTCTTCGATATCACCGAGAACAACACGTTCGCGGTCGGAAATTATATCGTAAAGCTCCTGCATTTTCGTTCAGCCCTTTCAGATTATTCGAGTGTCCATGCGGGTACAAAGAAACCTGCAAATGTTGTGTTGAATACGTCGATGGTATCCTGTGTCTGATACTCTTCAACAATTCTCTTGTATACTTCGTTGTCAGCGTCCTCGCTGCGTACTGCAATGAGGCAGTAGTAGCTGTTGTCGTCGTACTTGCTCTCCTTGAAGATAGCGTCATCTGCTGTAAGACCGCTGTCAAGCGCGTAGTTGCCGTTGATAACTGCGATGGTAACATCGTCAAGAACGCTGTATACGAGGTTTGCGTCTACTTCAACAAACTCGATGTCGGTCTTGTATTCGGTGATATCGCTGATCTCGGGGGAAGCGCCTGCGTTGGGGTCAATGGTGAAGAAGCCTGCCTGCTCCAGCAGCTTGAGCGCTCTGCCCTCGTTGGTAGCGTCGTTCGGAACGGCAACCTTGATCTTCTCGGAGGAGTTGAGAGCGTCCTCGATGTTGTCTACCTTGTGGGAGTAGATGTTCATTGCAACGATGTATGTGTCGCCGATGGCTGTAAGGTCATAGCCGTTGGTCTTGGTGTCGTTCTCGAAATATGCGTGGTGCTGGAATGCGTTCATGTCGATCTCGCCGCTGTTCAGCGCGTTGTTCGGGATGGAGAAGTTTGTGAACTGCTCGTACTCAAGAATAATACCTTCGTCTGCAAGGCGATCTGCGATGGGGTTCCAGATGTCCTCGTAGATGTTGCCGGTAAGGCCTATCTTAACGGTAACCGGGTTCTCGGGGGAGTATGCGGGGGTTTCCTCTGCATCGGAGGAAGCGTCGCTGTCCTCTGCGGTGCTCTCGGCAGCGCTGTTCTCTGCGGAGTTTGCGGAGGAATCAGCGGAGCTGTCGGAAGAAGCTGTGGAAGAAGTGTTGCTGCTGCAAGCAGAAAGGGAAGCTGCCGCGAGAATTGCCGCAAATGCGAGGGATAATGTCTTTGTGATCTTCATAGTTGTTTCTCCTTGAATTTTGTTTTTGTATTTAATGTGTGCTCTTTTTGGACACAAGATTACCGATTATCTGAATGAGTGTTACAATGACTACCAGAACCACCACGGTGGAGTAGATGATGTCATTCATGTTTCTCTGCGAACCCTGCACATATGCAAAGTTGCCGAGGCCGCCCGCGCCGACAGCGCCTGCCATTGCGGTAAGACCTATAAGGTTTATCAGCGTTATCGTAACGCCGCGTGCAAGAGCGGGAATGCTTTCTTTAAGATAAACGCGGAATATAATGCCTATGCGGGAGCATCCCATAGCCTCCGCCGCTTCGATAAGCCCGGGGTTGACCTCCGCCAGTGCGGATTCGACCTGCCTTGAAAAGAAAGGAACCGTGCCGAATACCAGCGGAACTATCGCGCCCGCAACGCCGATGGATGTGCCGACGATGGCTCTTGAAAGCGGGATAAGGCAGATAAGCAGGATTATGAAGGGAACCGCTCTGAAAAGGTTTATCACCTTGTCGAGTATCTGATAAACAACGGCGTTCTGAAGAAGTCCGCCTTTTTTCGTGACCGTCAGCAGAACTCCGAAGAACAGCCCCAGCACGAAGATGAAC
>CAVIFG010000125.1:0-6612 GCA_963641955.1 Escherichia coli | reverse complement strand
ATATATACCCGCGCGTCGAAAAAAAGACCCGAAAAGGTCAATAGTCCTTTTCGGATCGGATCATATTTCTGATATACGCGAAAGTGGCGTCCTCGCCTTTCTCCGCCAGCATTCTGAGCAGTTTTTCGATAAGGTCGGAGGTTTCGGGGTGGATAACGCGGCGATGCTTTGCCTTGAGAAAATACTCAAGCGGGGCGTCGTCCGTGTATTTTTCACCCTGATAAATCTTGCTCGCCGCGACCCTGTCGCAGAACATTTCCACAACATATCTTAGCGGCATCTTAACGGGCTGAACCAGCTTCGTGGGCGGGTAGTAATCCGTCCAGTATTCAAAATGGTGCTTGTTTCTGCCCTTGTGGTGCATCCACGCAAGGGAGTAGCCGTAGGCCTCCCGCTCGCCCTCGTTGGGGCTTCTTGTGCCGGTGTAGTATTTTGCGCCGGGGATGAACTCCGCAGGGGAATATTTCGACAGATCATGCCGCAGCCCCTGCCAGAATATCCCCGCCCTGTAGCAGTGCGCAATGACCTTGTGCCGATGGCGGGTTATTGTCCTGAAATGCAGAAAAGCTGATTTTAAATACATGATCTGTCCTCCCGACAGACCTTATTCCTCCGAATAAACGGAATTGAATATAGGTCTGAGCCTTTTATAAAGCGGCACGGAAATCGCCGCAGCAATTGCGCCCTTTACGAATGTAAACGGCATATTGAACATTACAAGGCATTCCGCAAGGTTGTTTACATTGGGGTTTATCGCCTTGTACATACCGATTATCGCGTCCATGGGCATGATGGCTGTGTATATCGGATACACGATGAAATAGTTGGTGAAAAAGCTTACCAGCGCCATCGCCGCCGCGCCGACCGCGCAGCCGATTATCGCCCTCGAAAGCTTGGAAGTGTGCTTTGCAATAAGTCCTGCGGGGAGCACAAGGCACGCCGAAAGCAGGAAATTGGAAAGCTCGCCGACGCCGCCCGTCATCGAAGTGAATAACCCCGCGAGATTCTTCACAAGGCAAACCGCAACGCCCGAAACAGGCCCCATCGTCAGCGACGCGAGGACCGCAGGCACATCGGCAAAATCAAAGCTGATAAAGCTCGGCATCACGGGCACCTTGAACGAAAGGAACTGCTCGAGAACCACCGCAAGCGCCGCCATCAGCGCGGTGAAAACGAGCCGTTTAACATCGAACTTCTGTGCCTTTTTAGTCATAGTGCTGTTCATGTTTTCTCCTTTTGTCTTAGGGGAAACAGAAAACCCCTGCGTAAAAACACAGGGGGCGCAAATATGTTCCGATATAAGTTGATATAACGAGCACATTTGTTTCTGATTCTTTCATCCGGACTATACCGTCGGTATCGGAATTGCACCGATTCAACCGCTATCGCGGCTCGCGGACTTTCACCGCCGGTGGAGAATTTCACTCCGCCCCGAAACAGATAAATGTATTCAGACGCATCACGTCTGTACTCATATTATATACCATTGTTTTCGTTTTGTCAATAGCTTTTATTCGATATTCTGTATCTGCTCGCGGATTTTTTCGATCTCGCTCTTCTGATCTACCACCACGCGGGTGACTTCGATATCCTGCACCTTGGAGCCGATGGTGTTGGTTTCGCGGTTCATCTCCTGCACGAGGAAATCAAGCTTTCTGCCGATGGGCTCAGCGCTTTCGAGCATGGTGCGGAACTGGTTTATATGGCTGCGCAGGCGCACAGTTTCTTCGTCGACGGCGGTCTTTTCGGAGAAAATACCCGCTTCGAGCAGTATCCTGTTTTCGTCGATATCCTTGCCTTTAAGCACCTCGCACATTCTGTCGTAAAGGCGCTTTCTGTAATCCTCCACCACCAGCGGAGAGCGCTCCTCAACGAAGCCGACCCACTTTTCTATCTGATCAAGGCGGGAAAGGATGTCAGCCTTCATGCGCTCACCCTCGGTTTCGCGCATTGCGATGAAACGCTCGAGAGCCTGCTCGGCGGTAACGCGGACGTCCTCCCAGAGCTGCTCCTCGTCTACATCGGTCTTTACCACCGTGAATGCGTCGGGAATGCGCAGAACGTCGCTCTCGGAAAGGTCGTTCTCAAGCCCGAACTGCTCCCCTGCCGCGTGCAGCGCTTCTATGTAGGAGCGGATGACCTCGGTGTTGAGCGTTATCTTCTCGTCGCTGACGGAGGTGTTGCTTACAAGGACGGAAACCTCCACCTTGCCGCGGCTTATCCTGCCCTGCAGAAGCGATTTCAGCTTTTCCTCGGCAAAGCCCATGCTGCGCGGAATGCGGCAGCTGAACTCATAGTATCTGTGATTTACGGCGCGTATCTCGACTGTGATGTCCCTGCCGTTAAGAACATTGTGACCTCTTCCGAAGCCCGTCATACTCTTTATCATAATTAACTCCTTAAATCAGACCCTTGTCCGCCATGCGCTGCGCCGCGAGCATTATGCCCGTCTTTCCCGTCGGGTAGGTAAGCCCGCCCTGAAGCCAAACGGCATACGGCTCTCTCAGCGGAGCGTCCGCGGAAAGCTCTATCGAAGCGCCCATCGTAAATGCGCCCGCCGCCATTATTACCTTGCTGTCGTAACCCGGCATATCCCATGGCTCGGGCGTTGCGAAGCTGTCCACGGGTGAGCCGCTCTGAATGCCCTCGCAGAATGCAACGAGCTGCTTTTCTCCGCCAAGCTTCAGCGCCGCGATGATATCGGTGCGCTTTTCGTTGTATTTCGGGAACGCCTCAAAACCGAGCTGCTCGAAGAATGCAGTTGCGAATACCGATGTTTTCAGCGCCGCGCATACTGCTTCGGGGGCGTGGAATATTCCGAGGTACATTCCGCGAAGCTGATTTAATGTCGCGCCGACTTCCTTGCCCGTGCCCGGGGTGGTAAGGCGGTATGCGCACAGCTCCACAGCCTTTGCGGTGCCCGCGATGTATCCTCCCGTTTCGGCGATGCCGCCGCCGAGGTTCTTGATAAGGCTGCCGATGATGAGGTCGGCGCCAACAGCCGTAGGCTCGCGCTCTTCGACAAGCTCACCGTAGCAGTTATCCACCATGACGATGCAGTCGGGGTTGACCGCTCTTACGGATTCGATAATTTTTCCTATAACATCTATTGTCAGCGACGGACGCAGCGAATAACCGCGGGAGCGCTGGATATACGCGACCTTTACCCCGCCAGCCTTTGCCTTTATTCCCTCGTAATCGGGAGTGCCGTCGGGAAGCAGGTCGACCTGATCGTACTTAACGCCGAAATCCCTGAGGGAGCCGATGTTCTCGCCGAAAATGACTGACTGTATCGTGTCATACGGCATACCCGTCAGCGAAAGCAGCGTGTCGCCTGTACGAAGAATGCCGAAAAGCGCGGTGGTTATCGCGTGCGTGCCGTTAACGAAGCCGTGGCGCACCAGTGCGTCCTCCGCCCCGAGTATCTGCGCAAACACAGCGTCCAGCTTGTCCCTGCCGTCGTCGCCGTAGCCGTAGCCGTTGGTGCCCTTCATGTGGATATCGCTTACTTTGTTATCAATAAAAGCCTTCAGCACACGCTGACCGTTATAAACGGCGAGCCTGTCAAGCTCCGCAAAGGGCTCTCTGCAAAGCTCCTCCGCCTTTTCGGCGGCGGCGGTTATCTTCTGCGAAAATTCAAAAAATGCCATTATTATGTCCTCTTCTCGTGTGACCGCACAAAATATGCCGCAAAAGCGACTGCGCACACACAATTATTATATACCCTTTGTCCCGAATTGTCAAGCACCGAAACGGATATCTGCCAAAAATAACCGACCCCGCGCACAAAAAATCCGCGCCGTGTTATCCACAGCGCGGAGCAGTATGAGTTAATTTCAGGAGTTATCTGCCTTGATTTTCTTGTCGATGAAATCCGCGATGACCTCGCCGGTCGCTTCGATGCCTGCAGTGTTGCTTCTTATGCAGAGGTCATAGCTGCGGGAATCGCCCCACTTGCCATCGGAATAGTTGTTGTGGTAAGCCTTGCGGTTCTTGTCGTGCCTTGTGACCTTCGCCTGCGCCTGCTCGTAGGTCAGGTTCTCGCGCTCCATGGTGTGGCGTATCCTGAAATCAAGGTCGCCGAGCACGAATATGCTGACAAGCCCGTCGTATTCCCTGAGAATGCTTTCGGAGCATCTGCCGAGAACTACGAAAGACTCGCCGCTCTTTGCCTTTTCGCGGAGAAAATCAAACTGGAGCTGGGCAATGTTGTCCTCGGGGGAGCTGCTGTATCCGCGCACGGTCCTGCTGAAAAGCTTGTTTTTCTTCGCTTCATCGTACTTGTGCAGTTCGTCGGAATCAAGCTGCTTTGCCTTTGCTATCTCTTCAAGAAGATTTCTGTCGTACATGGGCAGGCCGTACCGCTCGGAAAGCATCTTCGCGATGACGTGTCCGCCGCTGCCGAATTCTCTGCTGACAGAAATGATAAGTTGCTTTTCCATAAATCCTCCTTTAACTGACTGTTATTGAACAAGGTGTGCACTGTATCTGATGAAGATGGATACCATGCAGATCACCAGAACAATAATAGTTGCGGGGATCGCGTGCTTGCAGTATCTGCCCCAGCCGATGGGGTGGCCCTGCTTTGCAGCAACGGAAATGCCGACTACGTTTGCGGATGCGCCGATAGGTGTCGCACTGCCGCCGATATCCGTTCCGAGAGCCAGCGCCCATGCAAGAACGGAGATGTCCAGACCGGAAGTCTTGGAAATGCTCTGAATAACGGGGATCATTGTTGCCGCAAAGGGAATGTTGTCGACAACGGCGCTTGCGATGGCGGAGAGCCACAGGATGATCGCTACCATCAGCAGCAGGTTGCCGCCGCTTATCATCTCGATGAAGCCTGCAACAAGTTCGAGAACGTGCGTCTGCTCCAGACCGCCTACAACGATGAACAGGCCGATGAAGAACAGCAGCGTCTTATAATCCACCTTCTTCAGCAGCTCGGGGATATCGCGCCAGAAAGCCACGAGGGTAACAACTGCGATAACGCCGCCGATGAAAGCGACTGTAAGGCCTGTTTCCGCGTGAGTTACCAGCATGATGACCGCTGCTAAGAAAATGATGATGCTGTAAACAAATTCCTTCTTGTTTACGATAGCCTCAGAGGGCTTGGGGAGTGTTGAAATATCAATAGGCTCTGCGGAGTTGGACTTGAGTTCCTTTCTGAACGAAAAGAAGAAGAAAATCACCACCGCGATCAGCGCTATACCCGCGATAACGCCGGTGTTCGTGATGAAATCAGCGAACGAGAAGCCGAGGGATGTACCGATGATGATGTTTGGCGGGTCGCCGCACATTGTTGCGGAACCACCGAGGTTAGCGCAGAAAATTTCCGAAATTATCATGGGAACAGGATTGAATTTCAGAAGCTGTGCCAGCTCGACCGTTACTGCCGCAAGGAACAGGATTACCGTAATGCTGTCGATGAACATCGCAAGGATGGACGACATTATCATGAATGCGATGAAAAGCGGAACGACCTTATAGCGTACCAGCTTTGCAAGGGTCATGCAGAGCCATCTGAAAAAGCCTGCCTTCGCCATGCCCTCGACCATTATCATCATGCCTGCGATGAAGATGATGGTTGCCCAGTTGATACCGCTGGTGCTTTCGCCTGCCTCGCCCGAAGTTATCCAGAAATCAGGCGTGAAAATGTTCTGTACGTTTAGTGTTGCCCAAATTGCGTCCCAGCTCTGCATACAAACGCCGAAAACGAATATCAGCGTAAGCAGGCCGCAGCCGAGAGTAACAAAATGGCGCTCGATCTTCTCCGTGATGATCAGAACGAACATCGCGACAAAGATGACCACTGCTAGGATCTGTGCTACCATTGTTTCCTCCTTTTTCGGTGACCGATCACACGAAAATTTTTTCACGGACACAAAAAATCTCCATCCAACCGACTTCCGCCGGCTATCGGGAGGAGAAACATCATTATTTCGTTTTTTATCCGTATGTTTGATATTATAACAGATACATATTTTAAAGTCAAGGCTAAAATAGACGATAATTCAGCATTTTTTTGCGCAAAAATGTACAATTCGCGCACTATTGACAAATGCCTTTATGGGTAGTATAATTACTTCATAATATAAAGAGGAGATGTTTTTATGACAGTAAGAGAGTATCTTCCCACCGACCTGCGGGCGATGGCGGATATATGGAACGAGGTAGTTGAACAGGGCGCGGCATTTCCGCAGGAAAGCACGCTGACGCTGGACGGCGCGGCGGCATTCTTCGGCTCGCAGAGCTATTCCGCCGTGTGCGAGGACAACGGCGAGATCATCGGGCTTTATATTCTTCATCCCAACAACGTCGGCAGGTGCGGGCACATCGCCAACGCAAGCTATGCGGTGAAATCCGACAAGCGCGGAATGCACATCGGCGAGGCGCTGGTAAGCGACTGCATAAAAAACTGCGGCAGATTTGGCTTTAAGATACTGCAATTCAACGCGGTGGTCGCGGACAACACCCCTGCGCTGAAGCTTTACAAAAAGCTCGGATTTACGCAGCTTGGCGTGATACCTAAAGGATTCCGCAAAAAGGACGGAAGCTACGCGGATATCATCCCGCACTATATAAATACAGAAAGATAACTTTTAATTCCCG
>CAVIFG010000124.1:0-6680 GCA_963641955.1 Escherichia coli | reverse complement strand
AAAAGGAGCGTGAATAATATGGAAAATACTGCCGCAGTAAAACGCAGGAACGCGGGGGCTCTCCCGCCCGAAAGCAACCCGCAGGAGCAGTCAGCACCCGCGGAGCTTCGCCCCGAAATCCCCGTGGACAAGCCCGCCGACGAGCCTATACGCCACATCCGCCGCCCCGCGGTAAAACGCAACGGAGCGCTTCTGCTAATGTTTTTCGCGGCGCTGTGCGGGGCTGCCGCGGGGGCTGCGGGGATATTTTCGGGGGCATGGGAAGCGGCGGGAAGCTGCGTGCTTTTCGGCGGAGGCAGCTTTCTGGAGGTATTCCTGCGGCGGGCGGCATACGGCGGGGCGTTTCTGCTGGCGGAATATATCCTCGGGTACTCCGCGCTCGGCGACTGGGCGGTGTGGACGGCACCGCTTCTCTGCGGAATGTGCACGGCGGCAGCCTTTACGGTGTCAGCGGATGGCGCAGCGTGGATGCTGCCCTCGGCGGGGGCAGTGCTCGGCGCTGTGATATTCGGCGGGGCGGCTTCGGCGGATTTCTCGGTAATGCTGCTGCGGGTGGCGCGGGGCGGAAACGCCTTTCTTCACGAAAGAGCGGCAAGGGAGTTTTCGGTGAAATTCCTGCGGTACGGCGCGGCGGTGGCTGCCGCGGGGTTATATGAAGCGGTGATCGTGACCTGCGGGCTGGTGTGATAATTCTGCATTGACAATGATTTACCTGTATGCTATAATACAATAACTACTGTTTTATCATTGTGGGAGGTACAAAAATGTGCGACTGTGGTTTTACAGACGGAAAAAGCCGCTTCAGATACCGCGCAGGCGTAATAGTCATACAGGACAACAAAATGCTTTTTGTTAAGAACATTGTCGGCGGTTATTACTACATGGTCGGCGGCGCCGTGCAGCTCGGCGAAACCTCCGCAAAATGCGCCGAGCGCGAGCTTTTCGAAGAAACAGGAATATCCGCAAAAGCGGAGCGACTGTGCATAGTATGCGAAAACTTCTTCATGGATAACGAATTTGAATGCCACACGCTCGAGTTCTATTATAAAATGAATGTCACCGAAATCCCGCAGCCGCAAAGAGCAAAAACCGACATCGGCGAAGAACTCATTTGGATCCCGCTTGACAAAATCCCCGAATACGACATCCGCCCATCGTTCATAAAACAGCATACAGCCGACTTGATAAACACCAAACAAACCCTGCATATAATCCACGACGACAGGAACAAATAAACCTCACCCCCCGCCGGAACAACTCCGCGGGGGCATTTTTTCACGTGTATCAAAACCCTGCGCGTATCCCCATGAGTGCCCCTCCATCGCCAGTACATATAACGTTGCAGCCACCTACGGGAGCCTGTACCAAGCATTACAATAAAGTCGCGAAGCGAGATAAACTAAAATACAACGCGCAAGAAAAATTGACAAGGGGGGAAAGGGGAGAGGGGAAAAGGAGCTCGAGGAGAAACCCGTAGGGGAAAGGGGGGAACGTCAATTTTTGTCGGATTTCTTTCTTCCCCCCTTTCCCCGAAGGGTGTCATCCTCGAACAAGTGCGACAACAAATTTATTAAAATGTCTAAACCAACAGCGTAGCTGTAATTTTATTATGCACCTTGGGCGGTGCCATCGCCCATCCTCACTACGTTCGGATGGATCGCTGCCGCCGCGGCGCCTCAACGGCGCCTATGCTTGGCAAAATCGCCTTTATAAAGCAAATAGCGGTGCCGCCGCCCCTCTTCACTAGCGTTCAGAGGGAACGGCAACACCGCGCACCTTTACGGCGCAATATTTGCAATTAAAAACCTTACTTTGCCCAGTAGATCCAGTTCTCCTTGCGAGGATGCTCCTCGGGCACATCCGCCGCATAACCGAGCGCGCAGTGCCCTATACCCACATAATCGCCCTCGATACCCAGCGAGCACAGAATCTCCCTGCCCTCCTCGCTCTCGAATTCCTCGCGGGCGCGGTGTATCCATATGCTCCCCACGCCAAGGGAATTTGCCGCCAGCATGAGATTTTCCATCACCAGTGAGCCATCGTATATCCCCGTGGGAACATTCTTGTCCGCAAGAACTATCAGCATTGCGGGTGCGCCGTAGAACGGGTCAAATCCCTCGTTCCAGCCGCCTATTTTGCGGTTCATTTCGGATATTCTGTCGCGCAGCTCCTTGTTTGTGACCGCAATAATAATTGGCGACTGCGCATTTCTTCCCGTCGGCGCCCATGTTCCCGCCTCGACTATCTGCGCGATAATGTCCTCGGGCACGGCGTCGGGCTTAAAGCTGCGGATGCTCCGCCTTGTTCTTATGTTTTCAAGCACTTCGTTCATGTAAATTCCTCCTTAAAATCACATCGGAACCGCCGTTTCGGCAAGTATCCTGTCGATTATCTGTCCGCTTGTCTTGTACACAGTCTGCCCCGCCGCCATCATTACGCGGTGCTCCAGCACGGGCTTTGCGACCTCCCGCACATCATCGGGGGTGACAAACGCGCGGTTTCTTATCAGCGCCATCGCCTGCGCCGCCCTGAACATTGCAATCGATGCGCGGGGGCTTGCTCCGAGCTTGACCTCCGGAGCAGTCCTCGTAGCGCTGACTATCATAAGGATGTACGCCCTCACCTGCTCCGCCGCGGTCACTCTTCCCGCCGCTTCGCGCAGGGTGCAGAGTTCCTCAAGGGACATAACCGGCGCAACGGTCATTTTGTGCGGCATTTTATCCAGCATGAGCAGCTCCGAAGCGCGGTCGGGATAACCTATCGAAAGGCGCATTAAAAAGCGATCAAGCTGCGCTTCGGGGAGGTGGTATGTGCCGTAGGTTTCAATGGGATTTTGCGTCGCAATCGTCATAAACGGCACGGGCAGCTTATGCGTCGTGCCGTCAACGGAAATCTGCAATTCCTCCATTGCCTCGAGCAGCGCCGACTGCACCTTCGGCGAGGAACGGTTTATCTCGTCCGCGAGAAGAAAATTGCACATCGCCGCGCCGGGGCGGTACTCGCTGTTGCCGTCCCTGTCTATCACAGTATATCCCACCACGTCCGACGGCATAAGGTCGGGGGTGAACTGAATGCGCCCGAAGCTTCCCGAAACGGACTTCGCCAGCGTTTCCGCCAGCAGCGTCTTGCCCACCCCGGGCACGTCCTCTATCAGCACATGGCCGCCCGCCAGCATGGCGCAGACGACCTTTTCGATAACATCGTGCTTGCCGACGATGACGCCTTCTATGTTGGAAATCAGCTGTTGGATCTTATTGTTCATATTTATACTCCGGAATGACAAAACGGCGCGGCTGATACAGCCGCGCCGCAGTTATTAGGCTAAAAGCCGTCCGTTTCCTGTTATCAGTTGAGCAGGGAGTGATCGTCGGAAGCGTCGAACAGGTGGATCTTGTTGGGATCCAGTGCGAGCTTAACAACGTCCTGAGGACGAGCGGTGCATCTGGGAGATACGCGGGCTGTGAGCGGAATGCCCTCGCAGGTCAGATACAGATATGTTTCAGCACCGAGCATTTCTGTTACATCAACAGTAGCCTCGATGATGCCTGTCTTTGCGTTGGAGAGGAACATCTCTTCATCATGGATGTTCTCGGGACGGATGCCAAGGATAACTTCCTTGTCAACATAGTACTTGAGCGCTTCGTTGTCAGCCTTTGCGGAGGGCAGCTCAACGTAGAACTTGCGGCCGCGGGAGGTCTTGGTGTCCTCGGAACCGAATTCGATTGTGTACTTGCCGTTCATCATCAGGAGCTTTGCGTTGATGAAGTTCATCTGAGGAGATCCGATGAAGCCTGCAACGAACTTGTTTACAGGGTTCTCATACAGGTTGATAGGAGAGTCGATCTGCTGGATGTAGCCGTCCTTCATAACAACGATACGGTCACCCATGGTCATAGCCTCTGTCTGGTCATGTGTTACATAGATGAATGTAGTACCCAGCTTCTTGTGCAGCTTGGAGAGCTCGGTTCTCATCTGTGCACGCAGCTTAGCGTCCAGGTTGGAGAGCGGCTCGTCGAGCAGGAAGACCTGAGGATCACGAACGATCGCACGACCGAGGGCAACACGCTGTCTCTGACCGCCGGAGAGAGCCTTCGGCTTTCTGTCGAGCAGGTGAGCGATATCGAGGATCTTTGCAGCTTCTTCAACGAGCTTCTTGATCTCGTCCTTAGGAACCTTGCGGAGCTTCAGACCGAAAGCCATGTTGTCGAATACTGTCATATGAGGATACAGAGCGTAGTTCTGGAATACCATCGCGATATCTCTGTCCTTAGGAGCAACGTCGTTTACAAGGCGGTCGCCGATGAAGAGCTCGCCTTCGGAGATCTCCTCAAGACCTGCGATCATACGAAGAGTTGTGGACTTACCGCAGCCGGAAGGGCCTACGAGTACGATGAACTCCTTGTCCTTGATGTTCATGTTGAAATCGGAAACAGCAACAACGCCGCCGGGGTAACGCTTGTATATACCTCTGAGTGATAAGCTTGCCATGTAAAAATGACCTCCTGATGTACTTTTATTTTGAGCAGGGTCTGCATATAGACATAACGAAACGCAACGACCCTATTTGCCGCTAATAATATAATACCAAAAACAGCCCGAAAATAAAAGAGCCTAAGTCAACAAATATTTTTTCATGCGTTTATCTATTTTCACTAACGTTGACAAAAAAAGGACAAAAAAACGGCTGTCTGCTAGTCTATTTGCACAAAAAATCAGCTTATTTCCGCCAATGTGATAACTGCGTGAACTTTTTTTGGCGTTTATAACAAAGGGGTTTAGGGGTTTTTGGTGATATTACCGCCTTTGTCATGCGGGGCGACAGTTTTGCACGGTGTATTTGTGAAATATGCCCAATGAGCGCATTGTAATATTGTACGCCGCCGCATCATAAAATCAGACAGGCTATCAAAAAGGAGGAATCTTTATGTCTGAAAAACACAGGCGCTCGGGCAAATCGCTTATATTTGGCGTTATTCTGCTGCTGGGGGCGGCGGTGTGGTGCCTTGTCAAGCTGTGCTCCAACGGAGCGGGCGGGATAAGTGGCGAAACCAACGAGCAGCGCATTGCCTACATAAGCAGCTACGGCTGGGACGCGGGGCTGACCCACACGGAAGTTAAGGAAGTCCGCATTCCCGTGCGGTTTGATGATGCATACGAGCAGTACAACGCCCTCCAGAAAGAGCAGGGGTTTGACCTGCGGAAATACCGCGCCTGCTCCGTTAAGGAGTACACCTATGCGCTTAAAGGCGCGGAGGGCTCTTCCGTGCCGATATACGCGCACCTGCTGGTGCTTGACGGCGAGATAATCGGCGCAGACATTTCCTCCGCCGAGGCGGACGGATTTGTTACAGTGCTGGCGAAACAAACCGATTGACAAACCGCCGCGTCTGTTGTACAATATACACAAAACCGCATTGCACAACATGACGAGGAATAAAGATGAACAGAAAATATGTTATTCTCCCCGTTTCCGCGGGGGTGCTGATAGTTACAGGGGTATGCGCGGCGAATTTTCTTATGAACCGTGCCGTCCCCGAGTTTACCTATAACGAGCCGTCGGAAGTTATATCTGCGCCCGTTGTTACGGATGATAATTCCGAAGCGGATACAGCTCCGCCCGAAAGCACGGAGGATATTCCCGCCGAAATCAGCGAAGCGCCTGCCGCCAAAACGGAGAAAACCATGCTCTGCGGCGACCCGCAGCATTCTATTTATGTGGAATATGACGGCGCTGTGCTGACGGTTTCGGGCACCTGCCCGGAAAATATGGAGATAAATGCGTCGACACGTTTAGATAATGTACTGCTGCCCGCTGAGAGCAGGAATAGCAATGAATACACCATCACGTTTGACATCGGGAACATGGACGGCGGCAGCATAATTTCGCTTGAAATGTTCTTCGGCGACGGTTCGGGATTATTGTATGACTACAAATTTTACACCGACGGTACCGCAATAATCGAGGGGGATTTCTCGGCTGTGCGGGAGATAAACGAAACCTCGCTGGATAACGCGTCAGAACTTTCCGCCGAATACACCGCGGAATACATCCTGCCGAACGGCACCGCGGAACAGCGCGCCGAAGTACTTTCGCAGGTGCGGGAGCTTTCCGACAGGATATGCGATGGTATCACCGACCAATACGACAAGGCGCGTGCGCTTGCGGAGTGGGTTTCCGTCAACATTTACTATGACTATGACGCGCGGCATGATTCGGTGGATATGGAAACCGTATCGCTTTCGCACGTTCTCGAAACGCACAGGACGGTCTGCATAGGCTTTGCAAACCTTTACGCGGCGCTGTGCAGCGCGCAGGATATCACCTGCTACAACGCAAACGGCGACGCGCTTCAAGGTGAATTTGACTATGCAAAGCGGCTAGAACACACCGCGCTGCATGAATGGAACGTTGTTGTCATCGACGGGCGGAAAATAAACGTCGACACCGTATGGGATACGACCAACGCATACTCGGGCGGACAGTACAATCAGGGGGAGGTCTACGGGAAGTTCTTCGACGCGGGGGATATTCTTTTCTCGCAGGGGCACAGGGCGCGAAAGACCGAACTTCGGGATTATTTCGGGCAATAAATAAAGGGCGGGTGTTCCCGCCCATCAGCTTGTCAAAAAATCGGTTTTGCCCGCAAAGCGGGCTTTTTAAATCCGTTTTTTGCCACGGG
>CAVIFG010000123.1:0-6691 GCA_963641955.1 Escherichia coli | reverse complement strand
GACATGGCTCGTGCGGATCGCCATAAACGTGTGCAAGGATATGCTAAAAACAAAGTCCCGCCGAAATAACATGGGAAGCGACCCCCTTGAAACTATTGCCGCGAACGACGAGATTTCGCCGCACGAGGACAAGCTTGCTGTCACGGCGGCGATAGCCTCGCTTCCCCTTATATACCGCGAGGCGGCGATACTTCATCTGTACAACGGCTTTACCATCAGGGAATCGGCAAAAATCGCGGGCATTCCGCAGACCACGATGGCATTTCGCATAAGGCGTGCGAAGGAGCTTTTGAGGGAATCCCTCGCGGAGTGGTTTCCCGATTTGTGAGAGAAAGGAGCATAGCTATGAACGAACTTCGCAAACGAATAGACGAGGAGCTTTCCGATCTGACATTTGACAGCATTAAATGCGGGCGGATGGTTCCGGCAACGACCGAAAGGAACAAGAAAATGATATTAAACAAAAAGGCTATAGCGATCTGCGCCGCCGCAGTTGTGGCGGTATGCGGCACAGTCACCGCAGGTGCGGTCAACAGTTGGGATTACGGCAGGCTTATAAGGGGCTTCTTCCCCGCCGCAAGCGAAACCGAAAGCTTTGCGCAGACGCCTGTCCCGAGCATCGAAGCGAAGAAAATCACAAACACCTTTGAAAATTACAACGTTGAGTTCGACGGCGCGCTGTTTGACGGTACCGTGCTTATGACATCCGCAACGGTAACGAGCAAGGACGGCACGGCGTTCTCCGACGGCAACTACGACTTTGAGCGCATTCAGTTCCCCGAGGGCGCAAAAGGCGGCGTGGGCGGATGCAGTCTGAACGACGACGGGTCGCTCAGGATATACTGCACGATGTTCTACGACAACGCGGATGTTCAGCCGGCAACATACACGCTGGAGGGATTTTGCCGCTATCCCGACGACCCCTCCCGCTACGAAATGCTTGACAGCGGGTATATGTCCGTGGAATTCGACGTTGACGCAGACTGCGAAACGCTGAACTTTACGCTCGCCGACCTTGACGGAAATGCGGTAGAGGCGAAGCTTTCTCCGATTTCTCTGAAGCTCACGCCGAATTCCGCGCTGAACGGGCAGTATGATTACGACAGCATTACGCTTCTCGGCGAGGACGGCGCGCTGCTTACCCCGCAGGATATCACATACGCAGGCAGCGAAACCGATTCTAAGACAGGACGCGAAAGCCGCATTCTTTTCTTCACAAAGCCCGTCGACATCGCTTCCGTAACCGCAATAACCGGCGAAGCTTATGCGGCGGAATAACTGCCGAAAAGCATTTTACACGCGGCAGGCATTTATATAAAAAAAGCGCGCTCCGTAAAAAGAGCGCGCTTGATTTATGCCGTTATGCCATATCAGCCGAGAACAACCTCGACTTCGTGAACGCCGCCGTCACAAACGGGGATAACATTGCCATCGACAGCCTTGCCGTCAACGATCATGCTCTTTACGCCCTTGCAAACGTGGTTCGGGTTCTTAACGGTGATGTTGTAAGTCGCACCGCGGAACTGACGTGTAGCCTTCATGCCGTCCCATTCGTGAGGAATGGAGGGGTCAATCTTCAGACCGTCGAAGTCAGCGGAAATACCGAGAATGTACTGGGAAATTGCAACCATGTTCCATGCAGCGGTACCTGTGAGCCAGCTGTTCTTGCCCTGACCGAAGTTGTCGCCCTGCTTGCCGATATCAGCGCCTGCGTCCTTACCGCCGATCATCTGACCGTAAACATACGGCTCGGTCTTGTGGATATCGGATGTATCCTCGGTGAACGCGGGTGCGATCTCGGAATAATACTTGAACGCCTGATCGCCCTCACCTGCGTATGCAGCCGCGCAGATGATCCATGCATTGTTGTGGGTGAAGATACCTGCGTTCTCCTTGTATCCGCCGGGATATGTGGAGATCTCGCCGTACTGGATGTAGTACTTTGTGAATGCGGGGTTGTTGAGAACAAGGCCGTACTTGGTGTTAAGGCGCTCGTCGATAGCCTTGAGGGTCTTCTTGGTAGCTTCCTTGTCGATGTCGGACATGATGGCGAAGCCCTGCGGCTCGATGAAGATCTGACCTTCCTCGCACTCCTTGGAACCCATCTTCTTGCCCTCTGCGTCGTACGCTCTGAGGAACCAGTCGCCGTCCCATGCGGAATCCATCATAGCCTTCTTCATCTTGTCGATCTCAGCCTGTGCCTTTGCAGCCTCGTCGGTCTTGCCGAGGTGGTTGAGTATCTTAACGTAGTTCGGGCCTGCATAGGTGAACAGTGCGCCGACGAATGCGGACTCTGCAACCTTGGAGTAGCCGCCCTCTGCCTTGAACTTCGGGTTGGTGTAGGTCTGGAAGGACTCGCCGGGGGTGTCGGAGTAGCAGGAGAGGTTGATGCAGTCATTCCAGTCTGCGCGCATTGCAAGGGGCAGACCGTGCGGGCCGAGGTTGTTTACGATATGATAGAAAGAAACCTTGAGGTGGTCGAGCATAGGCTGTGCAACGGACATATCGTTGTCGTAGGGAACCATCTCGTCGAGAATGCTCCAGTCGCCGGTTTCCTTGATGTATGCGGAAACGGAGAGGATGAGCCACAGCGGATCATCGGAGAAGTCGCCGCCGATATCAGCGTTGCCCTTCTTGGTGAGGGGCTGGTACTGGTGGTAGCAGCCGCCGTCGGGGAACTGGGTGGAAGCGATGTCGATGATTCTCTCTCTTGCTCTGTCGGGGATCTGGTGAACGAAGCCGAGGACATCCTGGTTGGAATCGCGGAAGCCCATACCACGGCCGATGCCGCTCTCGAAGTAGGATGCGGAACGGGACAGGTTGAATGTAACCATGCACTGGTACTGGTTCCAGATGTTTACCATGCGGTTTACCTTGTCGTCGGGGGTGTCGACATTGAGGATTCCGAGCAGCTTATCCCATGTTTCCTTAAGCTCTGCAAGGCCTGCGGCAACCTTTTCGGGAGTGTTGTACTTCTCGATCATTGCGTTGCTCTTTACCTTGTTGATGGTCTTGCCGTCTGCCTCGAACTTTTCTGCAACGGGCATTTCAACATAACCGAGGATGAACACGAGGGTCTTGCTCTCGCCTGCCGCAAGGGTTATCTCCTTGTAATGGGAAGCGATGGGGGACCAGCCGTCGGCGAAGGAGTTTGTAGCCTTGCCGTCGAGGACAGCCTGCGGATTGTGGAAGCCGTTGTACAGACCGATGAAGGAATCACGGTCGGTGTCGTAGCCGTCGATAGTATCGTTTACGGTGTAGAATGCGAAGTGGTCGCGTCTGTCGCGGTACTCGGTCTTGTGGTAGATGGTGGAGCCTACTACCTCAACACGGCCGGTGGAGAAGTTTCTCTGGAAGTTGGTGCAGTCGTCCTGCGCG
The DNA here is from genome assembly GCA_963641955.1 of Escherichia coli. Lineage (GTDB taxonomy): Bacteria > Bacillota > Clostridia > Oscillospirales > Ruminococcaceae > CAG-115. The sequence goes on along the minus strand of CAVIFG010000123.1, from coordinate 3,313 downwards.
TCCCAAAGGCACCACTCTGCGAAAGACCACAGCTTGAAGGTCTTTGTGGCGTTGCTCTCGTTGGTGAGAACCAGCTGCTGAACCTCGCCGTCGTAGTTCTGCGGAACGAAGAAAGTAGCCTCAGCCTTGAGTCCGTTCTTCTTGCCGGTGATGATGGTGTAGCCCATGCCGTGGCGGCACTCGTAGCTGTCAAGCTCGGTCTTTACGGGGCTCCAGCCGGGGTTCCAGATGGTGTCGCCGTCCTTTATGTAGAAGTATCTGCCGCCCATGTCGATGGGGACGTTGTTGTAGCGGTAGCGGGTGATACGGCGCAGACGAGCGTCCTTGTAGAAGCTGTATCCGCCTGCGGTGTTGGAGATCAGAGAGAAGAATCCCTGTGTTCCGAGGTAGTTTATCCACGGATACGGGGTGCGCGGGGAGGTTATCACATACTCGCGGTTTTTGTCATCAAAATGACCGAATTTCATTAAAGACCGTCCTTCCTTGAAAAGAGCGCTGCTCTTGTCAATCGTGTTATTACGGCATAGATATGCCCTCATCATCCATTATACACGATAGACATTTTTTTTACAAGAGCTGAAAACGGTTACAGCAAAAAAATGCAATAGTTTTTTACCTAAAAAACGAAATTCCCGCGCATAATATAGTAATAATGACGAATTTCATATATTTGTGTTGCAGTTGAGCACCATGATATGCTATAATATACTCTATGCTATAATGAATAATTATGACCAAAACAAGGAGAGCATAAATGTTTGAACTCAAAAGAACCGAGGGCAATGCCCGCCGCGGCACTTTCCACACTCCCCACGGGGATATAGAAACGCCGTTTTTCATGAACGTCGGCACCGCCGCAGCCATCAAGGGCGGAATTTCCAGCGTGGATCTCAAGGGCTTAAAGACCCGCGTGGAGCTTTGCAACACATATCACCTGCACCTACGCCCCGGCGACGACATCATCTACAAAATGGGCGGCCTGCACAAATTTATGAACTGGGACAAGCCCATTCTCACCGACAGCGGCGGATTTCAGGTATTTTCTCTGTCCAAGCTGCGTAAGATTAAGGAAGAGGGCGTGTATTTCGCCTCCCACCTCGACGGGAGCCGCCTTTTCATCGGCCCGGAGGAGAGTATGCAGATACAATCGCACCTTGCTTCCACCATCGCGATGGCATTTGACGAGTGCATAGAAAACCCCGCTCCCCGCGATTATGTTCAGCGCTCCGTAGAGCGCACCACCCGCTGGCTCGCCCGCTGCAAGGCGGAGATGGCAAGGCTCAACTCCCTGCCCGAAACCATAAACAGGCAGCAGCTTCTTTTCGGAATAAATCAGGGCGGAACATACGACGATATCCGCATAGAACACATGAAAACCATCGGCGAGATGGATCTCGACGGATACGCCATCGGCGGACTTGCCGTGGGCGAACCCACCGAGGTGATGTACCACATCCTCGACGAAGTCCTCCCCTATGCCCCCGTGAACAAGCCGCGCTATCTTATGGGCGTCGGCACACCCTCCAACATAATCGAGGGTGTTTACCGCGGAATTGATATGTTCGACTGCGTTATGCCCAGCAGAAACGCCCGCCACGGCACCATCTTCACATGGGGCGGGATCATGCACGCTCCCAACGACAAATACAAGCTGGACGACAGGCCCCTCGACCCGCAGTGCGACTGCCCCACCTGCCGCAACTTCTCCCGCGCGTACATCCGCCATCTTTTTAAGGCGAAGGAGCAGCTTGCGGGACGGCTCGCGGTGCAGCATAACCTCTACTTCTACAACACGCTGATGGACAGGATCTGCGAGGAGCTTGACGCGGGAACATTCACGGAATTCCGCAACAAATACTCCCCCCTGCTTGCGGGCAAACTGAACGACTGACAACAAAAAGGACGTGAAAATCTCCACAGAAACAAGGAGGTAATCATGTCCTTTATTGAATTATTGCTGGTCGCCGTCGGGCTTTCGATGGACGCTTTCGCGGTGGCGCTTTCCGACGGGCTTACGCTGAAACGGCGGCGCCGCGCGGTGTTGATTGCGTTCATGTTCGGATTTTTTCAGGCGGCAATGCCGGTCATCGGCTATTTTTTAGGCTCGGGATTTTCACGGCTCATCGCCGCATACGACCACTTCGCCGCGCTGGCGGTGCTTGGTTTTATCGGCGGGAAAATGATAGTCGAGAGCATTTCCGAGCTAAGGCACCCGCAGGAGCAGCCCCACGCAAAGGAGCTGACCTTTCCCCTGCTGCTGGCGCAGGCGGCGGCTACCAGTATCGACGCGCTTATCGTGGGCGTTACGCTTTCCGCCATGGGGCAGGATATTTTCTTCTCGGCGGCGGTGATAGGCGCGACGACGTTTGCGATAAGCCTTGCGGGGGCACTGGGCGGAAAGAAATTCGGCACCATGCTCGGCACTAAGGCGGAGCTTGTCGGCGGGATAGTTCTCGCCGCAATAGGGATAAAGACCTGCATAGAACACATTTTCTTCGGCTGCGGCTGACGGAGGGACAGAATGATAAGATACGCCATTTTTGATGTAGACGGGACGCTTCTTGATTCGTCGCCGATGTGGGAGCACCTAGGCTCGCGGTACATAAGCAGCATAGGCTTCCGCCCAACGGACGGACTGGACGACGCGCTCCGTCCGCTTTCGCTGGAGCAGGCGGCGGAGTACATCAAAAGAGAATACTCCATACCCTGTTCCTCGGAGGAGATAGTGCGGCAGGTGACGCGGCTGACAGAAAGCTTCTACATCAACGAGGTGCTCCCGAAAGAGGGCGCGGCGGAGCTGCTTTCCGCGCTTGATATGCACGGCGTACGCATGGCGCTGGCGACGGCCGGGGACAAGCGCCTAGCGGCGGCGGCTCTCGAGCGACTGGGGATGTACGGGCATTTCTCCGCGGCGGTGTCCTGCGCGGAATACGGCGCGAAATCCTCCCCCGAGATATACCTTGCGGCGGCGGAGATGATGTTTGCCGCTCCGGAGGAAACTATTGTTTTTGAGGACAGCCTGCACGCGCTGCGCACCGCGAAAAAAGCGGGGTTCGTCACCGCCGCCGTGCGGGATATCAGCGAGCCGAAGCAGGATGCGCTGAAAAACGAGGCGGATTTTTATCGGGAGAGCCTGCGGGATTATGCGGAGGATATTGCGGAGATATTGAAATAGATAGTGCGCCGTGGGATTCTGCGGCGCATTTGTATATCGGAAAACATTTAGTCTTTGTGGCTCCCATATACGCGGTCGAGGGGGCGACCCCCTCGCAGGTCGAGGGCAGCGCCCTCGTCGCCACCGCAGTGGCGAAAT
>CAVIFG010000122.1:0-6731 GCA_963641955.1 Escherichia coli | reverse complement strand
TGATATAATTTGCCGATATGCACGGAGTTCACCGTAGGTGAACGTATGTGCAAGGCATTTTGATATAATAAACGCCTTGCGTTTATTATATCACATTCTCAGCGCTTCCACCGGCTTCAGCGAAGCCGCCTTGTACGCGGGGTACGCCCCGAAAACCGCCCCCACCGCCGCAGCAGCAAGCGCGGATATCAACAGCGACCCGATATTCAGCGCGAAAGGCACCCCCGCGATAACGCACCCCACCGCCGATACCGCAAGCCCCGCCGCGATGCCCGCGCCGCTGCCCATTATCGTCAGCACAACGCTTTCCGTAAGGAATTCCGCGCAGATATCCCGCTTTTTTGCGCCTATCGACTTTTTTATGCCTATCTCGCGGGTGCGCTCCCCGACGCTCATCATCATCGTGGTCATCACCGAAATGCCCGAAACCACCAGCGATATCCCCGCCACCAGCGACAGCGCCGTCGTAACTATCGACAGGATATCGTCAAGCTGGCCTTTCTGCGACAGCAGGTTGTTACAGATATATCCGTCGGTTATCCCATTCTTTCGGTCGAGGACGCCCGTCACCTTGTCAACGATAACGCCGTCGCTGTTCATGTCGTCTATCTTCACCGCAAGCTTGTCGTAGGTAGTTCTTCCGCACAGGCTCTGCATGGTGGTTATCGGGATATACATGAATCCCGGCATGATATTCGACAGCATTCCCTGCAGGCTTGAAAGCCCCGACTCCGCCACGCCGATTATCTCAAATTCGTGATATTTCCCCCCGAGGAACATACTGAGCTTCTTCCCGACAACATTGCTCCTGCCGTAGCTTTCTATTGCAAACTGCTCGTCGATAACGCACACTTTCAGCCGCGCCGCCGCATCCGAATTATTCACCAGCCGCCCGTGCTTTGCTTCGAGGGATATCAGCCTGTCCGCCGATTTGTCAACGCCCCAGACGTAGCAGTCCAGCCGCCTGCCTATCATCTTCACTTCCGTCATGCTCGCCATCAGCGGCATTACGTCCGTAACGCCGTCCACCGCGCGCACCTCCGAAACATCGCTGTCGGTAAGCGTTACGGAAACGCTGTTGTCCGCCGCCTGCACCAGCAGGGTATCAACGCCCATCGTGACCAGCGTTTCGCTAACCTGCTGCGTTCCGACCGTCCCAACCGTGGATATCAGCACCACGGAGAACACTCCCACCGCTATCCCCGCCATGGTAAGCAGGGAGCGCGTCCTGCTGCGGAATATATTCACCAGCACCCCTGCGGGGTTTGCAAACGCCATCGCCATATTACTCTTCCTCTATCCTTATATAACTCCGCCCCTCTATCTCTTCCGGGGAGGAGAAAATAACATCCTGCGCCGTTACGCCCTTTATCACTTCTGTGCCGTCAGAAAATTCCGCTCCGGTGAATATATTCCTGCGGACGGCTTCGCCGTTTTCATAAACATAAACGAACTCCCCCGCTTCGTCCTGCCCTATCGCGGAATAAGGCACCACGCATATCTTCCTCGGGTCGGAAAGCTGTATCTCTATATCCGCGCTCAGCCCCGACCGCAGCCGCTCGTCCGCGCTGTCCGGGGTGACGAGGATATCCACCACGGTTTCCAGCACCGCTCCGTTATACTGATTTCTCGCCGCGGAAGCGATATGGCTTACCGTCCCCGTGAAAACATCATCGGGGTACGCCGCGCAGCGAAACAGCACCCGCTGCCCCTCCTGCACCCGCGCAATGTCGTTTTCGCTCACCGCCGCATACACCGCCAGCGAATCCGTCCCAGCCACGGTTGCGATGCTGTATCCACTCTCCACAGCCGCTCCGTCCATCGCCGTCGAGATAACCCTGCCCGAGCAGTCCGCCGTCACCTTTTCGGGGATAAGCGACACCGCCGTCGAAAGATTTGCCGCCGCCACCGCAAGCTGCGAAACCTGCCCTAAACTTTCAATAAGAGAAGCCGTGCCGTCCCTGTCCACCAGCGCTATCGTATCCCCGACGGAAACGCTGTCGCCCTCGGAAACGCAGAAGCGCTTTATCACCAGCGGGAGCGCCGAGGTTATGTCCCGCTGGCCGATGTACGTCAGCGAGCCGCTTCCCGACACGCTTTCGTTATAGCTGCGGGTGGATGCCTTTACAGTCGCCGCGGCGGGCACCGCGCTCTCCACCGCCTCGGGCACCGCCCCCGCCAGCGCCGCCAGCACCGTGCAGACGCTTAGCACCGCAAGTATCTTTTTCATCTGTTTTACCATTCCTTTCGCCGTTTATTTACCTCTATATTGTTGCGAAAAAGCGCTCAAATATTCCGAAGATAAACAGGCGCGGCGAAAAAAATCACATAGAAATGACCTCGGACAATATCAGCCCCAGACACCGCAGAAAATCCATGCGGGGTATCTCATTATCCGCGACTATCTCCGAGCGGAAAACCTCCGCGCCATCCAGCGTAACGAGATATTCCCCCATAAACTGCCCCTTTTCGACCGGCGCTTCGAGCTGCTCCACAAAGGTATATTCATACTTCACCGAGCCTGCCCTGCCCTTTTTTATAACGCATTCGCTCCTGTCCGCCACAACGGGGACAGCTTCCGTTTCCGTGCCGCGCTTTACCTTTATCGGGGTGAGCTGCGAATAATCTATCTCGGGGGTGAATTTCTCAAACGACCCGAAGCCGTAGTCCAGCAGCTTTTCCGCAGAATCGAAGCGCTCGTCGTCGCTCTCGTTCCCGAGCGTGACAGCCACCAGCCGCATATCCCCGCGCTCCGCGCAAACCGTCAGGCAGCAGCCCGCGTTGTCAGTGGTGCCCGTTTTTCCGCCGAGAATGCCGTCGTAATATCTCACAAGCTTGTTCGTATTGACAAGCTGGGTTTCTCCCCCGCGGAGGTAATCCATCCATGTAAGCATCCACCCGCGGAATACCTCATGTTTCATCAGTTCCGCAGTTGCGGCGGCGATGTCCCTCGCCGTGGAATAGTGCCCGTCCTCGTCGAAGCCAACGCAGTTTTTATAGCGGGTGTTTTTCATGCCAAGCTCTGCGGCGCGTTTGTTCATCTGCTTTACAAACTGCGCTTCGCTGCCCGCGGTGTGCTCCGCAAGGGAAACGCAGGCGTCGTTTGCCGAGCTGATTATTACCGATTCGATAAGCTCCGCAGCTGTCATCTCCTCCCCCGCCTCAAGCCATATCACCGAGCCGTCCATGCTTGAAGCATAGGATGTTGTTTTTACTTTTTCGTCGAGGGAAAGCTCCCCGGCTTCTATATCCTCCGCCCAGATGAGCAGCGCCATCACCTTCGTTACCGAAGCCATCGGAAGCTTCGTATCGGGGTTTTCGGAATAAAGCACCTGCCCCGTTTCCGCCTCGATAAGTATTTCCGCCTTGGGATGTGCTGTTTCCTGCTCGGTCTGCTCGGCATACGCCGTCCCCGAAGTTATTATCATCAGCGCAGCCGTCGCCGCGCATATAAGCCTTTTCATGCCCGCTCCTTTCCGCCGCCCTGCGGCATTGCACACTCTGTTAAAAATATTATATTTGTCCGACAATATGATTATGAATCGGAAAATATTCAACTTTTCAACGTTGAATGCTTTTAAAATGAAAAAACCCCCGCCGAAGCGGGAGCCTTTTCGGTAATATAATGGGGGGAAGGAGAAATCAATTATTTCGCAGTTATTGCATACTGCTTGGAGTTTGCGGAATATACCTTCTTGCCGTTGATGATGGTATATGCCTTTACGCTGTATACATACTTCTTGCCTGCAACTGCGGTTTCATCGGTGAAGGATGTGGAATCCTCGGTATCCGCGATGATCTTGCTTGCTGCGCTGCTCTTGTATACCTTTCTGTATACAACGTAGCCGTCAGCGCCCTCGGCGTCGTCCCACTTGAGGATAATGCCGTTGGTGGTGGACTTTCTGTATGTTATTGTGACCTTTTCGGGGCGCACCGTTACGGTGACCTTCTTGATCTTGGAGGGGTTGGACTTGGATCTTACAGTGATAACTGCACGGCCCGTGGATACGCCTGTTACCTTACCGCTTGATGTTACGGTAGCAACGTCCGTATCGGAGGACTCATATGTGAGGGTCTTATCGTCGGCGTTGGTGGGATATACCTTTGTCTTGAATGTGAAGCTTGCGCCTACGGTAAGGGTCTTTGTCTTGGAAGGTGTTACGGAGAAGCTTGTTACGGGCGTCGCAACAGTCACCTTGCATACGGCGGTCTTGCCGTTCTGTGTCTTTACGGTGATGTCTGCAGTGCCGTTCTTAACGCCCTTTACAAGGCCGCTGGAAGATACGGTAGCCACGCTGTTGTTGGAGCTGCTCCATGTATAGGAAGCCGCTGCGTCGGAAGGTGTTACGGTCGCTGTGAGCTGTACTGTTCCGTTGGGCTTTACTGTTGCGGTGGTCTTGTCAAGCTTTACGCTTGTGGGCTGGTTTACTGTGATGATAAGGCCGTCCTTTATAACGGTCGCAGGGGTGGTCTGTGCGCCGCCGCTGCTGTTGCCGACCTGACCGTAGTTATTTATGCCCCAGCAGTACAGTGTGCCGTCGCCGCGGAGGTAGCCGCCGAAGCCGCTGCCAATGGATGCGTCTGTTGCGCTCTTGCCGGTATCGGATACGAAGCCGTCGCTGTTTCTTGTTGTGCCGTCGCCAAGCTCGCCGTTCGAGTTGGTGCCGGAGAGGGAGATGGTGCCGTCAGAGAAGATCACCGCGCAGGTAACCTTACCTGCATAGATAGATGTTACCTTCTTTGCAACGCACTCGGGGGTCTTTATGCGGCGGGTGTCTGTGCCGAGCTGGCAGTTGGAGTTGGAACCGAACGCCCATACTCTGCCCTCTTTATCGAGGACGAGGGAATGATCTTCGTCAGCCGCGATGTCGGTGAAAGCATCCGCCTCGAGGACGGGCTCTTCGTTTCTCTTGGCTGTGCGGTATATTTCAAGCTTGGTAGGAGTTGCAGTCTTGTTGCCAACATCGGAAGCGCCGAGCTGACCGGAGCTGTTGCCGCCCCATACCCATACTGTGTTGTCCTTGTCAAGGGCGAGGACGTGGTTGTTGCCCACTGCAAGCTTGGTTACGTTTGCGGGAGCGTCGCCGATGATAACGGGCTCGGGGTTCTTGGCGTCGAGGTCAAGAAGTCTGGATGCGTTGTTTCTGCCCCAGCCGTATACGCTGCCGTCTATCAGTGCGAGCACGAAGCCCTCGGAGGGATATATCTCAAATTCCTTGCCGTCGGGGATAAGCCAGTTCTGCTGAGGTGTGGTAACGGTGGCGCTCTTTGTCTTCATGCCGAGAAGTCCGTCGGTGTTGTCGCCGAATACATATACGGAGTTATCCGACGCCAGCGCGAATGTCATTTTGTTGCCGCACCATACCTTTGTGAATTCAATTCTTGTGTTTACCTTGGTGGGCTTGCTGCGGGATGTGGTGTCGCCCAGACCGAGCTGACCCCTGTCGTTGCTGCCCCATGTATAAAGCTTGCCGTCGCTGTCGACCGCAGCAGCATGGTCTGCACCCGCGGAGTAGCTTACAACCTTATTGAGAACCTTTACTGCGGATGTAACGGAGCTGAGATTAGAAGTGAAAAGCTGGCCGTATGCGCCGTCGCCCGCGGAGGAAATGCTGCCGTCGGTCTTGAGCATAAGCGCGTGGAACTCGCCCACTGCATAGGACGCTACGTTGTTTGCTACCGAAACGGGAGTATTTACGTCAATAGTTCTGCCGTTAAGGAGCTGCGCGGAAGAATTCTCGCCCCATGTGTAAAGGGTGCCGTTGGTGCCGAGCGCGCCGGAGGAGTTTTCACCCGCGAAAACCGCCGCCGCATTGGATACCTTTGCGGTCACGAATTTGTTGGAAATGTAGTCGCTGCCGTTTCCGAGCTGGCCGTTGTCGTTAACGCCCGCCGTAAGAACGGTGCCGTCCTTCTTGAGGACTACAGAGTGCGCTGTGCCCGCCTCCGCCATGGAAACGCCGTCGTTTATGACCTTAACGGGGGTTGTGCGGCTGTTGTAGTCGCCCTCGCCGAGCTGGCCGCTGCTGTTATCGCCGCAGGCATAAAGCTCACCGTTCTTTGTAACGAAAAGCGAGAAGCCGTCGCCCGCCGCAATGTCGGAAACGTTGTCCATTATCTTTACTGCGTTGTTTGTGGAATAATTCACCGCGAAGCCGAGCTCGCCGTAGTCATTGCTTCCCCAGCCGTATACGGTGCCGTCGGTGGTGAGCGCGATGGTGTGGGTGTCGCCTGCAGCTACCTGCGCAACATTGTCCATGATCTTTGTGGGCTTTGTTATAACCTCGGACGAGGACGTAGGAGCCACCTGACCATTGGCGTTATCGCCCCAGCCGTAAAGGGTGCCGTTTGCGTCTATCGCGAAGCTTGAGTCATCGTTTGCTTCTGCGTATACGACGTTGGACATTACCTTAACGCCGTCGGAATCGGACACGCTGCTTACACCGAGCTGACCCAGGCTGTTGTCGCCCGCCGCCCAGAGAGTCTTATCCTTTTTGATAACAAGGCTGTGGCTGGTGCCTACAGCAATTGTGTTAACGCTGCTCGAAACCGTTGCAGCGGAAGCGGCCGTGCCTATCGTGCCGATGGCTGCCGCGCTGATTATCTCCGCCGCGCTGACCGCAACGGAAACTATTCTTTTTACTAGCTTTGTCATGTTATCCTCCCCATTTCAGATAAATTTGCGCCGACTAAATTTCGGTGCCTTCATAATATAAAACAAAACAAAGGGC
>CAVIFG010000121.1:0-6792 GCA_963641955.1 Escherichia coli | reverse complement strand
CTTTAGCACTTTGGAAGTCGTTTAAATCGCACTTTAATATGTGGCTGGCTAATTACAATATGTTAGCAGCTTTCCGTGTGGCTTTTGCGGGGGCGCCGCCCCCTGCACCCCTGCTTCCTTTTGTGTCAAAAGGAAGCGAAAACCAGTACGCTACGCGGAAATTTCAATCATCCTGCTTTATTTCGCGTCCCGCGCGATAAGCTTCCTCACCGCACCGATGGCGCACTTTATCGCGCGCTCGCTGCTCTCGCAATTTTTATCCGGAAGCCCCGCGTTGGTACGCTCGACATTCCACAACGCCGTCAACACCGCGCCCGCACGAACGTGCCTTAAAATAGCCACGGAGAATATCGCCGCCGCTTCCATCTCGCTGGTAAGGCAGCCGCACTTCGCATAGCCCTCCCACGCGGCATTCAGCTTCGGCGCGACCGCGGTATTATTCGGGTCGATCTCGCCGTAAAAATTATCCTTGCTGTGCACCACTCCGACATGGCAGCGGTTTCCGTCCTCGTCGGTGGAAAGCTCGTCGCCTGCTTCTTTCAGCGCGCTGACTACCTCGAAATCCGCCACTGCGGGGTAATCATCGGGAATATATTCGTGGCTGGTGCCCTCGCTGCGAATTGCGGCGCTGGCGACAAGCAGGTCGCCGCCCACTACCTTTAAATCAATTCCGCCGCTTGTTCCTACGCGGATGAAAGTATCCGCGCCGCTCATTATCAGCTCCTCAACGGCTATCGCGGCGGAGGGGCCGCCTATTCCCGTGGAGCACACGCTCACCTTAACGCCGTCGAGATACCCCGTATATACGTTATATTCGCGGTTGGAAGCTATCTGCACAGCATTCTCGAGATGCTGCGCGATAAGCGGCACGCGCCCGGGGTCGCCGGGGAGAATTACATATCTTCCCACGTCGCCGTTCTTAATTTTCAGATGGAAACGTACTCCCTCGTTGATGATAGAAGCCATGGTCAGTCCTCCTTTTCGTCGCGGGCAAGGATAGACGGTGCCACCGCCTGCTCCTTTGCGGCGCGTCTTTCCAGCCACTTCGGCAGGTTGATAAGCAGCATTATAACAAGCGTCAGCACTGTAAGGAACAGGCAGGGCATATACAGCACCGACGGGCCGTTGTTGTCGGGCACGTCTGCGAACATCACCATATAATTATAATATGTCACGAGCGTTCCCACCGCGCCGAGCAGGTGTATCCCGCTTGCGATGCGGGAATGCCCGAGCATAACAACGAATGTTCCTATTATATATACAACGGATGTTACCATCCAGAGTATCGCGGCGGTCTGGCTGATGGAATCGGTTATGTCAAGGTCGAGCAGTATCGTCAGCGGCGCGAATATGCCAAGGCACAGCGCGAATATCGACGTGATGATAAGCTCCAGTATTTTAAGGATTATTACAATGACCCTTGCGGCGCCCTCGCCCTGATCCTTTACGAAAAAGTAGAACGGCTCCTTTTCGGGTTTCTTTGCGGTCTTTTTGTTAAGCTTTACGTTTTTCATTTATCGTTATCCTCCCGATAACCCCAGCGGTCTATCCCCGCTTTTCTCATCGCGCCGAAAATGCGCTGCTTTATTCCCTTGTTTTTGTGCTCGAGGTCGGCGAGAAATTCCTTTGTGGTCTGCCGAGTGGTCTTTTTGTCCGCGGGGCATTTGGATTTCACTATCTCGAAATTATTCCTGCGGGCGCAGGACATCACGGCGTATTCCGGCGCAAGCACCAGCGGACGTATCAGCGTTATATCCTTTCTCGAAAGGTAGGTTATCGGCGCAAAGCAGCCTATCCTGCCCTCCTGAAAAAGATTCATCATGAAAGTTTCGATGGCGTCGTCGTTGTTGTGACCGAGCGCCAGCTTATTGCACCCCGCCGCCTTTGCCGCGTCGTGGAGCGCTCCACGGCGCATTTTCGCGCAGAGCGAGCAGGGATTCGGCTCTTTCCTTATATCGAAAACTATCTCGCCGATGTCCGTCCTTATAAGGTGATATTCCACCCCGAGCTTTTCGCAGAGTTTTGCGACGGGGGTGTAGTCGGTTTCCTTTCCGCCGAAGCGAGGGTCGAGGGTTATTGCCACGACGTCGTACTTCTTTTCATAAAACCGCCGCATAAGCGCCAGTCCCGCCAGCAGCACCATGCTGTCCTTTCCGCCCGAAACTCCGACGGCTATCCTGTCGCCGTCCTGAATAAGGTCGAATTCCTGACAGGCGCGCCTTATGTATCCTAAAATTTTCTGCATATCTTACCTCAGCGTATCCCTCTGTCAAGCATCGAGAGGGTTATACCCGACGGCCCCCATCTTCTGAAAAAGCCGTTGAGCCGCTCCTTTGTTTCCTCCGTTTCCGCCAGCCTGTCCGAGTAGGAAAGCATCTGATACAGCATGAAAAACATCGCCCTCGCCGCGATATCCTCCCCAAGCTCAAAATACTTATCCAGCCCGTCCGCCGCCTTTTTCAGCAGCGATATCCTTTCGGAAAGCTGCGGCGGTATCCCGCAGCGGGAGGTTATTTCCGTAAAAGCGTCCGCCACCGAAAGGAGATTTTCGCGCAGCGCGCCCTCTATCTGCTCCATGGACAGCCTGCCGCTCTCGCATATCTCGCGGAGCTTCGCGCTGGCCTCGATGTAGATATCGTCGGACTCAGGCTCTTTTGTGAGGGCGGGCTTGGTTTCCTCTGCAGGGCTCTCCGCTTCCTCCGCGGTCGTTTCCGCGGGGGAATTTATCTCGTCTATCGAACTTCGCAGCAGCGAGAGCTGCTCCTCGGTGGAAAGCCCGCTGATGTCCTCTTCTTCGAGCAGGTCGTCAAGCTCGTCCGATGTTATGTCGGGCTGATTTTCCGTTTCGGGCTGAATTGCGGGCTGCTCCGCGATATTTTCTGCGGCTTGCTCTTTCTCGGGGATGATCACCGCCTGCTCGGCGGGTTTCTCTTCCGCGGGAATATTCTCCGCCTGCGCGGCGGTTTTCTCCGAAATATCCGGGACGGTGACGGGCTGTTTTTCGTGGATTATCTCACCCGAAAACCGCCCTGCGGCATACTCGGTGCATTCGGCGCATTCGCGCTCCCGCTCCTCGTCCGTCATGGCGGAATACTGCCGCACCACCGTATCGATAAGCTGCTTCAGAAACGGCTTGTTGAGGGATATATCGCTTATGCGTATCTCGTCGTTTCCGTGTATAGAAAGCTCGTCGTCGAATGCGCTTTCGTAGCTTCTTATCACCGCGACCTCGCTGATGTCCGAATAGTACTCCTGCCGCACCGTGCCGTCGGTATTCACCCGCAGCATATCGCACAGGAAAGCTATCCCGCGGCTGCCGTCCATCGCGGGGGATGTGTCGATAAACCCCGCGGTAGATTCCGCAGGCGCAAACCCGCAGAATGTCCCCGCCTGATATCTCGCGCTGACGTTATGCCCGAAATACTCCACCGTTTCCCGCAGCATCAGGTCTTACCCCCGTTTGAAAGCAGCTGGTGCTTGATATCCCAGAGCTTCTGCGAAAGGTCGACGTAATATCTGTGCGGGTTTTCAAACCGCAGTACGGATTTCCACAGGGTATCAAGCTGCTCGGAGCAGTGCTTTCGTATATCGTCTATCGCGGGTGAATCGTAAACCCGCTTTCCGCCGATGAATACGGGCACCTGAAGCTCCTTTGCGGTGAAATCCGTGAGGGTCTTTCTCTTCCATGTAAAGTCGGGGTCGAATATCTCCAGCGGCTTCGTGTCGTCGATAACTTCATCATGGACGCACAGCAGGTCAGCCTCCGCCTTGCCGGTTTTGTTGTCGTAAAGGCGGTAAAGCTTTTTGTAGTGCGGGTTGGTTATCTTTGATACATTTTCGCTGATCTTTATTTTCGGGGTAATGACGCCGTTTTCCTCCGTGGCGGCAAGCTTGTAAACTCCGCCGAAAACAGGCTCACTGGAAGCGGTTATGAGCCGCTCGCCGACTCCGAAAAGATCTATCTGCGCGCCCTGCCGCAGCAGGTCGGTTATGATGTGCTCGTCAAGGCTGTTGGAGGCTACTATCTTGCAGTCGGGGTAGCCCGCTTCGTCCAGCATTTTTCTTGCCTCGGCGGAGAGATACGCGATATCGCCCGAATCAAGGCGTATGCCCGAGGGGCGCGCGCCGAGCGGCTTCAGAATGTTGTCGAACGCCTTTATTGCATTCGGCACACCGGATTTCAGCACGTTGTAGGTATCCACCAGAAGAACCGCGCCGTTCGGGTAAATCCGGCAGTATTCCTCGAATGCTTCAAGCTCGCTGTCGAACATCTGCACCCAGCTGTGCGCCATGGTGCCCGTGGCGGGGACGTGATACATCTCGTCCGCGATAACGCAGGCGGTACCCGCGCAGCCGCCGATGTACGCCGCCCTCGCGCCGAGGACTGCGCCGCTGGCGCCCTGCGCGCGCCTTGAGCCGAATTCCGAGATGGCTCTTCCCTGCGCCGCGCGGACTATCCTGCTCGCCTTGGTGGCGATTAGCGACTGATGATTTGTCAGCAGAAGCAGCATCGTTTCGATAAGCTGCGCCTGTATCGCGGGGGCGCGGACGGTGATAAGCGGCTCATACGGGAAAACGGGAGTTCCCTCGGGGATGGCGTAGATGTCGCCCTCGAACCTGAAATTCCGCAGATAATCAAGAAATCCCTCGTCAAAAATGCCCTTGGAGCGCAGGTAGGTGATGTCCTCCTCACTGAAACGAAGCCCCTCGATGTAATTTATGACCTGCTCCAGTCCCGCGCAGACGGCATATCCGCCGCCGTCGGGAATGCGCCTGAAAAACACATCGAAATACGCAATGCGGTTCGCGTGCCTTGTTTTGTAGTAACCGTTGCCCATGGTGAGCTGATAAAAATCGCAGAGCATGGTGCAGTTCTGTTCGTTTATCATTGTACTTCTCCCCTTTTTTACAACCTTTTTATATGACGTTTATCTGAACGCCCCTCATAACCGCCAGCGCCCTTTCGTGCGCCGCGGGATCTGCGCAGGCGCAGGCTTTCCCGTCCACCGTAACGACGCTTTCGGGCAGCGCCGCCTTGGCGATGATCGCGTTCGAAATAACGCAGATGTCCGTTACAAGTCCGCACAGCTCCACCTCGGCAAAGCCGCATTTTTTAAGCAGGTCTCCAAGCTCCAGCGAGCCGAAGGACGGCTTCTTTATTACGATGTCCTCCTCCCGCACCGCCTGTGCGACCTTTCCGAAAAGCTTATGCCCCGCCGTGCCGTCGATGCAGTGCGGTATCGGAAGCTGCCTGCCCTCGGCGGTTTCGAGGTAGTTTTCACCGTGGGTATCCAGCGTGAAAATAACCTGCCCGCCGCTTCTGCGGCAGTTTTCTATTTTTTCGAGAATGATGGGTTCAAGCTTCTCCGCCCCTGCAAAGCCAAGGGCGCCGTTTACAAAATCCACCTGATAATCAACAACCACCAGAGCCTTCATATGCTTCCTCCGTTACTTTTTCTTCCGCAGGGCGTTCTTGCCCCAGTTTTCTATAACGCGAACCTGTCCGCGCTCCACCGCGAGGGAATTCGCGGGGACTTCCTTGGTTATGGTCGAGCCTGCGGCGGTGGTGGCGTTCTCCCCGACCTTTACGGGGGCGATGAGGTTAGTGTTGCAGCCGATGAACGCGTGGTCGCCTATCTCGGTGCGGTATTTGTTGATGCCGTCGTAGTTCGCAGTGACGCAGCCGCAGCCGAAGTTTACTCCCCTGCCGACGGTGCTGTCGCCGAGGTAGGTAAGGTGCGCCACGGCGGTATTTTCGCCGATGTCGCTGTTCTTTATCTCGACAAAGTCGCCTATCTTAACGCCCTTTCTTATCGTTGTTCCGGGGCGGAGCTGCGCAAACGGGCCTATCTTCACGTTGTCCTCGACAACGGAGGAATACGCCTGAACATTGTTCAGAATTACGTTGTTTCCGATGGTGCAGTCCTCGATGTGGCTGTTCGCGCCTATCTCGCAGTTCGCGCCGATAACGGTTTTTCCGAGGATGACTGTGTTCGGCAGGATGGTGGTATCCATACCTATTTTTACATCGGGGGAGATGATTATTCCGTCGAGGGATATAAATCCCACGCCCTCGTCCATCAAGCGGAAAAGCACACGCTTTCTCGCGATCTCGTTGAGCTCATACAGCGCGCGGCGGGAATTTGCCCCGAGCACGATATCGGGGTTTTCGCTCGGGTATGCGGCGGAATTTCCGAGAAGCTCGATGCAGTCTGTGAGGTAATACTCGCCCGCGGCGTTGTCCGCGCGGAGCTTCGGCAGCGCCTCCGCCAGCAGGTCAGAAAGGAACCAGTACGCGCCGCTGTTAACCTCGCATATTTTTTCCTCCTCGGGGGAACAATCCTTTTGTTCGCGGATGGCTCTGAAGCCGCCGCGCTCGCGGATTATCCTGCCGTATCCCGTCGGGTCGGATATCTCGGCGGAGATAACCACCGCATTCGCCCGCCTTGTCATCATGCAGGTGAGCGCTTCGCTGATGGTGTCCGCGTCGATAAAGGGCGCGTCGCCGTTGAGCACGCATACATGGTCGGTGTCGCGGATGAGGTCAATGGCGCAGTTCACCGCGTCGCCGGTGCCTTTCTGCTCCGGCTGATAGAACACCTCGATATTTCCGCCGCGGGATTTTATGTACTCCTCGGTCTGCTCGCGCTTGTATCCCGTAACGACCGCTATCCTGTCGAAGCCGAATTTCTCCGCCGCGTCCAGCACCCAGCCGAGCATGGGCTTTTTAAGCACCTCGCACAGCACCTTGGGCTTGTCGGATTTCATGCGCTTTCCCGCGCCGCCCGCAAG
>CAVIFG010000120.1:1228-6852 GCA_963641955.1 Escherichia coli | reverse complement strand
GTTGACAGCCTGCGTGATATAGTTCCGCAGAGTAATGACATCAAGCTGAAAAGGCACGTTGACAGCAATAACAAGTGCTTCGATGATGGCATCACAACCCTTGACGCATATTATGTTCAGCTTATAAATTCCGCACTTGAAGAAATACGCAAAGGCAAAGCCGATTATGTTTTCAACTTTGAGCAGATAAGGGACATAATGCGTTTTGAACCGAGAATAACGGTCAGATATATAGCTGACGCAGAATGCTACGAAATACGAAAGGAAAAATAACCTTATGAAAATTCACTATGAGGATATTTACCCCATTACGATGATTATTGCAGGCATATTATCCCTTATATACGTTATCTGCAAGATTATCGAATGGACAAGCTGAAAGGAGTTTTTTGAATGAATAAGAGATGTATTGTGGCTATCGTTGTGGCTGGAGCTGCTGTAATCACAGGCGGTATTTGTACGGCGATATGTGTTGTACGCCGTAAGAGAAAGAGAACCTGAATAACTGCCAAAGGAGGTTATTCCGATGATGTTTGAGATTATTATTGACACTTTCATAATCATCGGCTTGGTAAGCGGTGTGTACCTTGCGTACACGCTGTCCAAGTTCGAGGACAGGCAGAGGAAAGGGGGTAAGTGAT
This sequence comes from Escherichia coli, assembly GCA_963641955.1. Classification (GTDB taxonomy): domain Bacteria; phylum Bacillota; class Clostridia; order Oscillospirales; family Ruminococcaceae; genus CAG-115. Next base: position 6,211 of record CAVIFG010000120.1, on the reverse strand, counting down.
GCCCTGCTCCTGCTGTAATGTCATAATAAACATCTTGATTATAGGTGCTGTAAGCTGTTCAAGATTTACAACCTTATGCTCTTCCTCTGCCCAGTTGTTAATAAGTCTATCCATATTGTTCCTGTAGCTTTTAACTGTTCGGGGTGAAAATCCTCTAATAGTACAGTCTAACAACCACTCCTGCACTAAGTCCTTAATCTTTAACTGCATAATAAAAACCTCCTAAAATCTGTGTTTTAAGCAGATTTTAAGAGGTTTCTGAATTGTGTTTTTTATGCCATTTCAGACTTCTTAAAAACACTACATATTGATTTGTAATACTTAATAATGTATGTTACAACTCAACACCATATTGCGTAAGCAAAAGTCCTACAAATGGCTCTGTTATCAGTCCTCGTCGTCAGACTCGGGAGCGTCCCAGTTGTGCCATACGTTCTGAACATCATCGTTGTCGTCGAGGGCTTCGAGAAGCAGACCCATCTTCTTAATCTGATCCTCGTCGGTCAGGGTAGTGTATGTAGAGGGAACCTGCTCTGCCTCGGCGGAAATTACTTCGTAACCGCGCTTTCTGAGTTCCTCCGCAACATTGCCAACCTCCGCGGGATCGGTGGTTATTTCAACGCAGCCGTCCTCGAAGCTGAAGTCATCAGCGCCGGACTCGAGAATATCCTCCATAGCCTTGTCCTCGTCGATATCGCCATCCTCGTTGTTCAGCACGATAACGCCTTTCAGAGAGAACATGAAGCTTACGCAGCCGGTCGCGCCCATGTTTCCGCCGAACTTGTCGAAGTAGTGGCGGATTTCGCCTGCAGTACGGTTTCTGTTATCGGTAAGGCAGTCAACAATGACCGCAACGCCGTTGGGGCCATAGCCCTCGTATACGCAGTTCTCGTAGTCGTTCTTCTCTGCACCGCCGGCAGCCTTTTTCAGCAGTCTGTCGATGTTGTCATTCGGGATATTGTTGGACTTTGCCTTCTGAACAAGGGTGAACAGTCTGGAGTTGTTCGCGGGATCCGCAGAACCTGTTTCCTTGATGCAAACAAGGATCTCACGGCTGATCTTTGTGAAAACCTTTGCTCTTGCGCCGTCCTTTTCGCCCTTCTTGCGCTTGATGGTGCTCCATTTTGAATGTCCTGACATTGGTCTTTCTCCTTTATTTTAATTTTCTTGTTTATGAAAGCTTGCTGAAGCCTTTTCCGAAAACCTCGCCCGCGTTCGTTACCACAACGAATGCAGCGGGGTCTATCTCCTTGATTATTCGCTTGACCTTTGCAAAGTCACGCTTGTATATCGCTGTAACGATAACCTGACGCTTGTCGCCGCTGTATGCGCCCTCGCCGTTGAGCAGGGTAACGCCGCGGCTCTGTTCCAGCAGTTTTTCTGCGATATCCTGGTATTTATCCGAGAATATCATCAGCATTCTGCTCTCAAGGCTGCCGTAAACTATAGCGTCGATGATCTTCGACTGCACGAATATAACAACAATTGCATACAGCACGATATTAAGATCGCGGTACACGATAAGTCCCGCCAGTACAACGCAGCCGTCCACCGCAAATTGTATCTGCCCGAGCTTGAAATTCGGGAGGAACCTGTTCACTATTTTTGCAATGATATCCGTTCCGCCGGTAGAACCCTCGCGGCTGTATGCCAGTCCAAGACCCACGCCAAGCAGCAGACCGCCGAAAACAGAAGCAAGTATACCGTTTCCGCTCTCCGCAAGATATTGCGGAACGCCGGCAAAAACATAGTCCGTAAACACTGTTATTGCTGCTACGGAAATGAGCGTCTTTATCATCGTTTCCTTGTTCAGCAGGATAAACCCTGCGATGATAAGCGGTACGTTGATAAGCCCGATGAGCGAGCCGACCGAAGCCCCCGAAACGCCGGAAATGATTATCGCGACGCCCGTTGCACCGCCCGGGGCGATGTTATTGGGCGAGATGAAGCAGTTTAGACCGAAAGAATACACCGCGGCAGCTGCTAAAATCACCACGATATCGACGATCCACTTGCGCACTGCGCCGCTTTTGCTATCGTTTTTCATACACTATTGACCGCCGCCATGTCCTTTGTCGGCAGCGCCTCGCATATTTTCTCAAAAAGCTCTTCTACGCGTTCGTCCTGCCCCGAAAGGCTAAGGTAGCCGAACAGTGCTTCCAGCGCGGTGGCGCGCCTGTATTCGGATGGTTTTGCACTTTTCGGGACGGATATTCCTCCCGCGTTTCTTCCGCGGCGGAGTATGTCAGCCTCGCGCTCGGTAAGCAGCGGCTCGATAACGCTCACTGCCTCGGACTGATAGCACGCGCGCACCTGTTCAACCGCCATATCATGCAGCCGCCCTGCGCCTGTGTTTCCGCGCAGAACTACCCGTCGCCTTACCATGACCTCGTACACCCCGTCGCCGTAAAACGCGAGGACGTTCGGGCTGTATGCTGCAGCTTCCTTTTCGCTCAGCGCCATCGTATCATCCTTTCAGAATGTAATAGACATAGCTGTATTCCTCACAGTGAAGCTCGAACATTTCCTCTTCCTTTGTGAGCACGCTCATGCCCGCCGCCGCGTCGCCGTCATCCTGCCCGCGGAACTTTCCCGCCGCTTCGGAAAGCGGCTTGTAGTGGTGCACCGTCCAGTCGGATTTCGGCGCGATGTAGAAATCCTCCACGCGGAAGCCCTGCTCCTTTGCTAGCACGATGACCCTGTCCAGCGGTTCCAGTATCCCGAAGCGCTTTTCGCAGTAGCTGAGCGTGTCGGGGCTTGGGTCGATAAGCCAGCACAGCGTTCTGTAGACCGCCGTTCCGCCCTTTGCGGTGAGCTGTTTTATCTGCGCGAGCCGCCTGTCCGCACCGTCGAATTCTACCACGCCGTTATACCACAGCAGGTCGTATCCGCCGTCGGTTTCGGGTATCTCGAATGACTGCACGCTGATGGCGTCAAGCCCTGCAGCGGTGGCCTTTTCCGCGCGTATTTCATCGGCGTACGCCGCGGTGACATCGCAGGAAAATCTGTCCCGAATAAGTGTTGGCGTAAAGCAGTCGTCGCCGACGAACACCGCCCGCTTAGGGGCGATTTTTCCGCACAGATCCAGCACGGCGCGCGATGTTTCCTCGCTTCCCGCCGAGCCGAAATCCAAGTTTTCAAGTAAGCTTCCCAGAAAATTCATATTTGCCCCCGATCATCCCGCTCGGGTAATATATCTCTCTGTATTGTCCGATTATCTTACATAGTTGAACTCGAAGTCGAAGATGGACACAAGATCGTCCTCCTGAATGCCCTGACGCTCGAGCTCGTCGATTATGCCGCTGGAACGAAGCACGCGCTGGAAATACTGAAGGCTCTCGTAGTCCTCCATGTTGACGGTGCTGAGTATCGGCGCGAGCCATTCTGCGTCGACAACATAAACGTCGTCGATTTTCTGCACCGTGAAGCTGTGCTTTTCGGTTTCCATCTTTTCGATTTCCTCGAGGGTCAGCGGCTGCACCTCAAAGCGCTTTGCGGGAGGAAGCTTGTCCAGCTCCGCCGTTACGCAGTCCATAAGCTCCTCGGTGCCCTGTGTGGTCGCCGCGGAAATAGGGAAGAACGGCAGCCCCTGCGCCGTGATGAACTCGCGCAGAGCGCTTATCTGCTCCTCGGTCGCCATGTCGCACTTGTTTGCCGCAACAATTTGCGGGCGCTGTGCAAGGTCCTCGGAGAAGTTCGCAAGCTCCAGATTTATTTTTTTGAAATCCTCGATGGGATCTCTGCCCTCTATGCCCGAAACGTCGATGACGTGGACGATAAGGCGGCAGCGTTCCACATGGCGGAGGAATTCGTGACCCAAGCCCACGCCCTCGCTGGCGCCCTCGATAAGACCGGGGATATCCGCCATTACAAAGGACTTCTCGCCGCGCTTTACAACGCCGAGAACAGGGGTGAGGGTAGTGAAGTGATAATTTGCTATCTTAGGCTTTGCGGCGCTTACAACGCTTATCAGCGTGGACTTACCCACATTCGGGAATCCTACAAGACCGACGTCCGCAAGCAGCTTCAGCTCAAGCACCACGTCGAATTTTTCGCCGGGGAAGCCGGGCTTCGCGAAGCGGGGGATCTGTCTTGTGGGGGTTGCGAAGTGCACGTTGCCCTTGCCGCCCTTGCCGCCGTGCGCAACAATTACAGGTTCGTCGTCGGATATATCCGCCATGATCCTGCCCGTGTGCGCGTCCTTTACGATGGTCCCCCTCGGAACGCGGATAACCGTTGGCTCCATGGAGCTTCCGGAGCAGCGTTTTGCGCCGCCGGGCTCGCCGTCGGGGGCGATGTATTTCTTTTTATAACGGAAGTCGATCAGCGTCGAGAGGTTGTCGTCGGCAACGAAAACAATATCGGAACCTTTTCCGCCGTCGCCGCCGTCAGGGCCGCCCGCGTTCACATATTTTTCTCTGTGGAAGGAAACAGCGCCGTTACCGCCGTTGCCTGCCTTAATGGAGATCTCAACCTTGTCTACAAACATTGTTTTCCCCGCCTTTCATAGTTTGTTTTTTCCCATCGGCGGCAGAATATTCACCCGCCGAATAACGACAAATAAGGCGGACTGTCAACAATCCGCCTTATGATGTTACCTAATTGTCCGCGAAAACGCGGGTTCCCAACAGGTTAATCAGTCAGCGTATACGCTAACCTGCTTTCTGTCTCTGCCAACGCGCTCGAACTTAACGGTACCGTCAACCAGAGCGAACAGTGTGTCGTCAGAGCCGATGCCAACGTTGTTGCCGGCATGGATATGAGTGCCTCTCTGTCTAACCAGGATGTTGCCTGCCAGAACGAACTGACCGTCAGCGCGCTTTACGCCAAGTCTCTTGGACTCGGAATCACGGCCGTTCTTGGTGGAACCCATACCTTTTTTATGAGCGAAATACTGTAAACTAATTCTAATCATCGTTTTTTCCTCCTGTGTTGTGAGTTTCAAGCTTAACCTTGCTGTGTTCTTCGGCGATAATTTCCATG
>CAVIFG010000120.1:0-1218 GCA_963641955.1 Escherichia coli | reverse complement strand
GACTATGTCCGTGCCCTCAACGCCGTAACCCGCGTGCCCCGTAACGGTAAAACCGACGAGAGCGTCGCCGCGCCGATAAAAAACAGCTTTCAGCATTATGCGTTGATAGCTTCGATTCTTACCTGGCTGTACGGCTGTCTGTGACCCATTTTTCTCTTAGAGCTCTTCTTGGGCTTGTAAGTGAAAACTGTGATCTTCTTAGCCTTGCCATTCTTCAGGAGAGTAGCCTTTACGGAAGCGCCGTCTACATAAGGAGCGCCAACGGTCACGCCGTCATCCTTGCCTACCATGATAACCTTGTCGAATGTAACTTCGCCCTCGGCCTCAAGCTTCTCGATGAAGAGGATGTCGCCCTCCTTGACCTGATACTGCTTTCCGCCTGTTTCGATTACTGCGTACATATTTTTTACCTCATTTTATCAGACTCGCTGCGTCGGGGCGGTTTTCTTCAAACACTTACAATACACCCTGCACATGCGGCTTTATTATTATATCACACCTAAACGGCTTTGTCAAGGGCTTTGTGCGGATTTTTTGCGTTTTGTACGCTGTGCTTAATTTAAATCGGATACAGCGTATATTTTATTGAAAATGACACAAAAAAGCCTGCTAGATCTTCCTTGACGGCGATATTATAAATAAAAAAAGAACCGTTCGATTTGAACGGTTCTTTGGTGCGAGTGACGGGACTTGAACCCGTACGTCGTACAACACACGCACCTCAAACGTGCCTGTCTGCCTATTCCAGCACACTCGCATAAGATATTTTGTCATTCATTCCTGACGACTTGTATATTATATCACACCGATTTGATTTTGTCAATAGCTTTTTTCAATTTTTTTTATTTTTTTGCGAACAGAAAATTGAAATAAAGAAAAATCCGCTGCAGCAAAGGCTTATACACATTATAAATAACAAACGGAATGTACTGGACAACCCGCCGATTTTGGAGTATAATAGGTATATAATTTTGCGAGGAGGAGCAGTAATGCCAAAAATCATCCAAATAGACAGCTTAGAGCATGAAGGCACGGAGGTTTTCTCCAAGCTCACCGAAGCGCAGCTCAGAAACAGACTTGAAAAGGAAAAGGGTATTTTCATTGCCGAAAGCCCCAAGGTCATAAAAGTAGCGCTTGAAAGCGGATTTGAACCCCTCTCTCTTCTGATGAACAGGGACACGAATGACGCGGAAACAAAGGAGCTTCTTCCTTTATTCG
>CAVIFG010000119.1:0-6907 GCA_963641955.1 Escherichia coli | reverse complement strand
CTCTTGTTTTCCCCCCGTACCCCCTTTAGCGCTTTTTAAGTCGAATTAACGCACCTGCTTTGCGCTTTTACTGCGTAAGATTTTCTATGCGTGGGGAATTTCGCCACTGCGGTGGCGACAAGGGCGCCGCCCTTGACCCGCAAGGGGTGCGACCCCTTGACCGCGTATATGGGTGCCATAAAGACGGAACGTCGCCCCTCGACCGCGTGTATGGGTGCCGTAAAGACGAAATGTTGACCCCTTGACCGCGTGTATTGTGTCCCGTAAAGACGAAACGAAACTCACCCAAACAACGGCAGCGTTCTCTCCCTCGGCACCACCGTCCCGTTCTGTATCTGTCTTAAATAATCATACGGCGTCTTTATCTCCTCGGGCACCTCTATCCCGCCCCCGAAAAGCTTATCCAGATGGTGCGAATCCGACCCACCCGTTTTCGGCAGTCCATACATATCCGCATAAATATCCGCGCGGCGATTATAAAAACTATTCGGGCTATGGCTCGCGTTTATAACCTCCACCGCATCAATATCATCCGGGTACAAGCTGATATGATGTATATAAGGATCCCCTCTGAACGGGTGCGCGTGCACGATAAATCCGCCCTGCGAACGCACCGTTCTGAAAAGCTCACGCTCGTCCGAATGCAGCAGCAGCTTTTCATTCCGCTTCAGCCAATCCTTATCAATTCCATATATAAGAAAATCCGAGCTGTACACGCCGTATTCAATCCCGAAGAAAACTTTAAGACCTATTTCGTCGCCCGTTTTCTTCGCAATTTCGTACCCCCTGCAATACTGCTCCACCCATTCTTCCCAAGGCAGGTCACGGGGGACGGACGTGTTGCCGTTGTAGAAATGATTTGTAACGAAAATCCCATCGTATCCCGCCGCTTTGTGCGCCCGCGCCATTTCGTCCGCGGGGGCGCTGGAGCACGCGCTTCCCTCTTTTGTATGAAGATGCGTTTCGTATTTATACATTTTTGTCACCTTTCCTTATCCGTTCATCAATGCGCGTCAAACCACGTCTTGCCCGTTTTTGCGTCAACGGTCAGCGGCACGGCAAGCTTCACCGCGTTCTGCATTTCCTCCGCGAGTATCGCCGCAGCCTTTCCCGCCTCTGCTTCGGGAGCCTCTACGATAAGTTCATCGTGTACCTGCAATATCAGCCGCGCTTCGGGAAGCTCTTTCTTCAGCCTGCGGTAAACCTTTATCATGGCAATCTTGATGATATCCGCCGCCGTGCCCTGTATCGGGGTGTTCATCGCAATGCGCTTTCCGAGCGCCTTTACGGTCTTGTTTGCGGCGAGTATCTCGGGGATAAATCTCCGCCTGCCGAACATCGTAACGGCATAGCCGTCGCGCTCGGCGCTCTCGGTGACTTTCGCCATGTAATCCCGTACCCCCGAGAAATGCTTCAAATACCCGTCGATATATTCCTTCGCTTCCTTGACGCTGGTGCCGATGTCCTTTGCCAGCGAAAACGCGCCTATTCCGTAAACAATGCCGAAATTTACCGCCTTTGCCTTGCGGCGCATATCAGCGTCCACCCACTCTATCGGCTGCCCGAAAACGCTCGCGGCGGTTTCTGTGTGGATATCCCTGTTCTCGCGGAATGTTTCTATCATGACCTTGTCGTCCGCCAGCGACGCCAGCACGCGCAGCTCTATCTGGCTGTAGTCCGCGTCCGCAAGCAGCTTTCCCTCACCCGCGGTGAAGAATTTTCTGAAATTCCTGCCTATCTCCGTCCGCACGGGGATGTTCTGTATATTCGGCTCGGCGGAGGAAATTCTGCCTGTTCTCGTTTCCGTCTGCTTGAATGTGGTGTGCATTCTTCCGTCTTCGGAAACGCAGCCCTCCAGCCCCTTGACATAGGTATTGTAAAGCTTTGTAAGCGTGCGGTATTCGATTATCAGCGGGACTATCGGGTGCTTGTCCGCAAGCCCCTCCAGCGTTTCCGCGTCGGTGGAATAGCCCGTGCTGCGCTTTTTCCCCGCGGGAAGTCCCAGCTCCTCGAAAAGCACCGTGCTCAGCTGCTTCGGGCTTCCGATGTTGAATTTATGCCCAGCGAGTTCGTGAATTTCGCTCTGAAGCCGCTCGGTTTCGGGCAGAAGCTTCTCGCCGAAATCATGCAGCGCCGCCATATCCATTGCAACGCCGTCTATCTCCATGGAGGAAAGCACCTCCGCCAGCGGAATTTCGATATCCCTCAGCACCGTAAGCATCCCCTGCGAGCATATCTCCGAAAACAGCTTTGCGTTCAGCTCGGATATTCCCGCGCAGGGTGCGGCGGGGTCGAATTTCACGCCGTATTCCGCGCAGACCCTTTCCATCGCGTAATCCCCCGCATTTACATTCAGCAGATACGCCGCAAGGGTCGCGTCGAAAGTAACGTTGTTCAGCGATACGCCGTCCTTTATGCACCTGCTGTACAGCGCCTTGGCGTTGTCAGTGTGCTTCGGCTCGTCGTTTTCGAGGAGGGATTTTACATCGCCGTCCTGCCGCTCGCCGTTTCTGAAAACCACAATTTCCCCGTCGGTGATAAGCACGTCAAGCGCCGCCGCGTCGTACTCCGCGCTGTCGGCATTTACTGCGGTGGTCTGCTCCGCCTTTTCTGCAGGGGCGGATTTCACCGCGGAATTTTCCGAAAGCTTCGCGGGGGCTTCCTTATCCAGAGAAAGCTTTTTCAGCACCGCGAACATTTCAAGCTCTGTGAGTATCGCCGCCGCTTCGCCCCTGTTTCCCTCGGCGAAAGTATAATCCGCCATATCCTCCGAAATCGGGACGTGCAGGTCTATCTCCGCAAGCTTCCGCGAAAGCTCCGCGCTCTCCCTGCCGTTTTCAAGCTTGGTGCGCACGCCCTTGGTGACGTCTATTTCCGCGAGGTTTGCGTAGATATATTCCACCGTATGATATTTCTGTATAAGGGACAGCGCGGTCTTTTCGCCTATCCCCGCAACGCCCGGGATATTGTCCGAGCTGTCGCCCATCAGCGTCTTTACCTCCAGCATTTCGCGGGGGGTAACGCCGTATACCTCCGCGATTTTCGCGGGGGTGTAGAATATATCCTCCTTGTTGGATGCAAGCCGCACGGTAACGCGGTCGTTTATAAGCTGGAAGCTGTCGCGGTCGCCCGTCATGATAACGCAGTCGCTGCCCTGCTCCGCCGCCGCGCGGGAGAGAGTGCCGATGATGTCGTCCGCTTCGTAGCCCTCAAGCTCCACCACGGACACGCCCAGCGCCCGCAGAAGCTCCCGTATAATTGGCATCTGCTGCGCCAGCTCCTCGGGCATGGCATGGCGGGTGCCCTTGTATTCCGCGAACATTTTGTGGCGGAATGTCGGGGCGCGCAGGTCGAATGCCGCCGCGATGTGGTCGGGCTGCTCCTCTTTAAGCAGCTTGAGATATATGTTCATGAACCCCGTAAGCGCATTCGTGAACATTCCCTTTTTGTTGGAAAGCAGGCGTATTCCGTAAAACGCGCGGTTCATTATGCTGTTTCCGTCTATCAAAAGAAGCTTCATGTATTCTCTCCTTATCCGCAGTTTCTCACAAAATCCACCCATCTGCGCGGAAGTTTTTTCAGCAGCAGCATCGTGCAGACACCCGTAAAGGCTCCGCCGAGCACCGCGCTCAACATAAGTATCGGGGCGTAGACCATCACGGAGAAAGTCCCGTAGAATATCACCGCGGTGACAAGCTGTCCCGCGATATGCGCCAGCGCGCCGAATATACTCGTAAGCGGCAGGTAATTCGGGTCGAAAAGGAACCTCGGCGGCATTCCGTCCGCGCTCTTGCTTTTCGGGAATACCCTGCGCATCACCAGCATAACGCCGCAGGCGAGCAGTCCGCCCATAAGCCCGTACGCCGCATTCATAAGCGAGCCGGTTATCAGCGCCGCCGCGAAGCACCGCAGCACGCTTACCGTAAAGGCTTCGTTTCCGCCCCATCTCCCGCCGACATATAGTATGAAAAGCGTGACGATGTTGCCGAGTCCTATCCGAACCCCCGCGATGGGGCATATCGGCGGCAGCATCGTTTCCAGCGCGGAAAGCGACGCCGCAAAGCATATAAACAGCGCTTCAAGCGCGATTTTCCTTGTTGCCGTTCCTCTGTCGTAACTCATCGCATTTTCTCCGCAAACTGTTCCGCAAGCACTCGCAGTTCCGATTTTTTCGGCGGAGCAGGCTCCGCGGCGGGGGCGTTTGGCGTCATGTCGTAGTCCTCGGCGGTGAGGTCGGCGGCGGTGGTTTTTTCGAGGATATCACGCATATACGCCGCGAAAAATCCTCCCAGCGCCGCCAATGCCGCCGTCAGCATTATTATCCCGCAGGCGTAAAACGGCGCGCCGTTATCCGCCATCGCCCCCGCCGTGAAGCATATCACCGCATACGCAAGGTCGAGGATATAGACTATCGTTTTTTCGGCGGTGCCGCCGCCAACGGACAGGAAAGCCACCATGACCGCCGCCACGGCGCCGATTATCACCGCAGCCGCTGCCGCCCCCGCGCCGAGGACTATCGAAGCCGCGATGCACCCCGCCGCTGCGGCGCACTGATAATAAAAACAGCCGTGTATCACCCGCCGCAGCACACGCACCTTTTTCCTGCGCGCCGCTTCAAAATCCGCGGTGATGTCGCCCTCCGTGCGGAAGTGCACCAGCCGCCGCCTTAGCGTTTCTGTCATGCTTTCACTCTCCTGTCGGTTATTTTGTCGGGTAATATTACAATTTGTCGAGATGAATTTGGTTTGTTGTTTGCCTTTTCGGGCAATACGGCGGGATTTCACGCCTGTACGGCATGAGAGCCGAAGAAGCTTACGCCCCATTTTCGGGATTTCCGCGCCTGCCCAGCGTGAGGTTTTCCCCATATCCGAACGGGAAACTCCGCGCAAATCGCATTACAATTTGTAATATTTCGTTATATTTCTACAAATATCGCATTTATAAAATATTCAATTTGTAATATTGTCGAAAAATATCACAGTTCGTCGATTTCTTTCAGCCATACCGCGCTGCTTGCGTCGCTGGGCATTCTCCAGTCGCCGCGGGGCGAGAGGGTAACGGAACCTATCTTCACGCCGTCGGGCAGGCAGCTTCTCTTGAACTGCTGCGAGAAGAACCTGCGGTAGAACGTCCTGAGCCATTTCAGGATGGTTTCGCGGTCGTATGCGCCCTCGAATGCGTACATCGCAAGGCGGAACACCTTTTTCGGGGAAAATCCCCAGCGTATGCCGTTGTAGAGGAAGAAGTCATGCAGCTCGTACGGGCCGACAAGATCCTCGGTTATCTGCGCAATGTTTCCGCTTTCGTCCGCGGGCAGCAGCTCGGGGCTTACGGGGGTGTCGAATATGCTGATGAGGACATCCCGCAGGTCGGGATTGTCTGATATCTCCGCGTAATAGCGCACGATATGGCGCACCAGCGTTTTCGGAACGCCCGCGTTTACGCCGTACATACTGATATGGTCGCCGTTGTAGGTCGCCCAGCCGAGGGCAAGCTCCGAAAGATCCCCCGTGCCCACCACCATGCCGTTTTCCGCATTCGCGATGTCCATGAGTATTTTCGTGCGCTCGCGTGCCTGTCCGTTTTCGTAAACGACGTTGTGGACGCTCTCGTCATGGCCGATGTCGCGGAAATGCTGCTCCACCGAAGCCTTTATGTCGATAACCCGCAGCGTTGTCCCGAGCAGGCCGCAGAGCTTCTCCGCGTTGGATTTCGTATGCGCGGTGGTGCCGAAGCAGGGCATCGTAACCGCGATTATATCCGTCATGGGACGGTTCAGCAGCTTCATCGTTTCCACGCAGACAAGCAGCGCCAGGCAGGAGTCCAGTCCCCCCGAAATTCCTATGACAAGACTGCGGCAGTTCGTGTGCTTAACGCGCTTTGCAAGGCCGTGCGCCTGCATGGCGAGGATGTCCTCGCAGCGCTTGTCCTTTTCGCTGCCGGATGAGGGCACGAACGGCGTCCGCTCCACCCTGCGGGTAAGGGCGGTTTCTGTAATTTTCATCCCGAAGCGCACGCGCCTCATTCCGCCGCGCAGTCCGCCCTCGAAAGAGGTGTTGCGGCGGCGCTCCGTCGAAAGCTTATATACGTCGATCTCGCTGATTGTAAGCCCGGTGGTGTACAGCCTGCTCTCCGCAAGGGCGGTGCCGTTTTCCACGATGATGCGGTGTCCGCCGAAAACCAGATCCTGCGTGGATTCGCCTTCGCCGGCGCTGGCGTAGATATACCCGCATATCAGCCTTGCGGACTGCCCCGTTACCAGCGCACGGCGGTAATCGTCCTTGCCGATGGTTTCGTTGCTTGCGGAAAGATTCGCGATCACCGTTGCGCCGCCGAGAGCCAGCGCAGTTGACGGCGGCTCCGCCGACCAGAGGTCCTCGCATATCTCCGCCGCGAAAACAAGCTCCGGCATATCCGCGCACTCAAACAGAATATTCAGCCCGAAAGGCACTGTCTTTCCGAACAGTTCTATCTCGAAATCACCCTCGGCGGGGGTGGCAAAATGACGCTTTTCGTAGAACTCATTGTAATTCGGCAGGAACTTCTTCGGCACGACGCCGAGCACCGCGCCGTCCTTGATTACTACCGCGCAGTTGTACAGCTCCCCCCTGAACATTATCGGGCACCCCACCGCCGTGAGCATATCCAGCCCGTCCGTTGCCGCCATGATGCGGTGCAGCGCGTTCATCGCCGCTTCCAGCAGCGCGGGCTGGAAGAAAAGATCCTGGCAGGTGTAGGCGGTTATGCACAGCTCGGGCAGCACGAGAATTTTAACGCCCTGCGCGTGCGCTTCATTTATGAGCTCTATAATGCGCTCGGCATTGTATCCGCAGTCGGCGGTTTTTATATCGGGAGTCGCCGCAGCGGCTTTTATAAATCCATCAGTCATGTTCGATGATCTCCGTTC
>CAVIFG010000118.1:0-6943 GCA_963641955.1 Escherichia coli | reverse complement strand
ACTTGAAAGGAAGTGATACAATGAATAAGTTTGACAAACTCAGAGGACGTATGAGCGAGCGACATGTTACACAGGCGGATATTGCAAAACTGCTCGGCATTAAAGAATGCACTGTGAGCCAAAAGCTTAATAACCATCGGAAAATCAAGCTTAACGAAGCGAAAAAAATTGCAGAGTATCTTGATATACCCGATAGCGAATTTGTCTCTTTTTTTTACTGCTAAAGTTGCGTTACGCAACTAGAAAGGAACCCACATGAACGAATTCCAACTCACAAACTACGACGGCGAATTCTACGCCGACAGCAGAGAAGTTGCGGAAGCTATTGAAAGACCGCACAACGAACTTCTCAAATCAATCCGTACATATATCGGATATTTAGGAGAGGGGAAAATTCCCCAGTCCGAATATTTCGTAGAAGCAACCTACCGCAACGAACAGAACAAGGAGCTTCCTTGCTACCTCATCACCAAAAAGGGCTGCGACATGATAGCGAACAAGCTTACCGGAAAGAAAGGCGTGCTGTTTACTGCCAAGTATGTATCGGCGTTTGAGAAAATGCGGGAACAGCTTGAAGCACAAAACGCTATCCAGCACTACCCCGCGAAGTCGACATCAGCCGGAGAGGTATCAAGCCTTATTAAAAATGTACGCATAGTCATGGAGCGGCAGAACAGCCACCCTTGCAAGGTAGCAAGACAGACCGAACTCCTGCTTACGCACTTTGGCATTCCCGTAATTGAGGATTTTGTGGAAACGGCTCCGTGGGAACAGATGGAGCTTGCGAAGATATAAAGGAGGAACCCATGAACGATTTAAAGATTTTCAAGAACGACCAGTTCGGAGAGATACGGACGGTCGAGGAGAACGGTACGGTGCTGTTCTGCGGTTCTGACATCGCAAAGGCGCTCGGTTACGCAAGACCTGCAGACGCAATCTCAGCACATTGCAAAGGGGTCTGCGTTTTACCGACCCCTTCTGCCGGAGGGGTTCAGAATACTAAGTTCATCACGGAAGGTGATGTTTACCGCCTTATCGCGCACAGCAAGCTGCCCGGCGCAGAACGCTTTGAGAGATGGGTATTCGACGAGGTGCTCCCGACGATACGCAGAAACGGCGCATACATGACCGAAAGCACGCTTGAAAAGGCGCTGGCTTCGCCGGACTTTCTGATACAGCTTGCGACAAGGCTCAAGGAAGAAAAGGCAAAGCGCGAACAGCTCGAGGACACCGTAGCGGTGCAGAAGCAGCAGCTCGCGGAACTCACCCCGAAGGCAAGCTATTACGACGTTGTTCTCAGCTGCAAGGACGCGATATCCATTACGGAGATAGCAAAGGACTACGGCAAGTCGGCAAAGTGGCTGAACAAGCTGCTCCATGAACAGGGAATACAGTTCCGGCAGGGCGGCATATGGCTGCTGTATCAGAAGCACGCGGAAAATGGCTACACCAGCACAAAAACGCAGACCTACTGCGGTAGCGACGGCGCGGTGCATTCCAAGCTGCATACATACTGGACGCAGAAGGGCAGGCTGTTTATTTACGAAACGCTGAAAGCCGCCGGAATTCTCCCGACCATGGAAAGAAACGAAGCGGCATGACCTGCAACTGTACAATCCCCGCGAACATACAATGAAACGAGGTGATATTTTATGGAACGTCGCACGAGAACATTCACGATCGGCGGCAAGCCTGTGGAGTTTCAGATCATCAACGTGCATCCCGACGGAACGGAATTTGACCCCGCCGACCTTGTGATAGACGGGTCAACCGAGGCGGGCAGACGGGCGCTTAGGATCCGCGCGGGCATGGCGGAAAAGGCAATGAACCGCAGAGCCCTCGAGCGCGAGCGCGCAATGCAGGCGGGAACCGCAACGGAAGTATAAACGCATGACGTCCAAAACAAAGGACGTAGAAAGGACAAGCTTATGATAGAAGCAGACAAAATGACCGTGCAGGAGCGCGAGGAGCTGACGCGGGAGATCGAGCGCGGAGAGCATGAGGACAAGCAGCGGGCGCTGAATATGCTTACATACGCCTTGAGCTATACCCGCGCGGGCGCAGACGTCGGCTCGATAAATATTATGGACAACGGCGATACGGCGCGGGTTTACACGGCGGACGGCGTTATTGATGTCAACATCGCCCTTGACAGCGCCATCGCGGCGATAATCGACGTCTGCAAGGCGCTGATGTGAGGTGCCTGTGATGGCAAAACGACAGATAATCGCGGGTGTTATGCTCGCGGCAGGTATCCTGCTGATGATAGGCGCGTTCGGCATGGCGGAGTTTACCGACGACTTCGGGCGGGAGTTTTTGACGCGTACAATAATCGGGCTTGTGCTCGTGTTTGTGGCGATACCTATTAGCGGAGATCTTACAGAATAAGAAAAGCCGCCTCTCAAGCTGGCACTTGAAAAGCGGCAAAGACAAAAGTTTTACAGTGGCATTATACCACAGAAAGAGAGAATTGTCAAGATGATAAAAATAACCAACCTAGAACTCGAAAACATCAAGCGCATAAAAGCCGTGCAGCTCACCCCGTCGGAGAGCGGACTTACGGTCATCGGCGGGAACAACGGGCAGGGCAAGACCTCCGTGCTGGACGCCATCGCATGGGCGCTGGGCGGGGATAAATTCAAGCCCTCGCAGCCGCAGCGGGACGGCTCGGTAATTCCCCCGCACCTGCGCGTGACCCTCTCGAACGGACTTATCGTGGAGCGCCGCGGCGACAAGGGCACCCTCAAAATCACCGACCCGAACGGCGGCAAGGGCGGTCAGCAGCTCCTTAACGAGTTCATCGGGCAGCTTGCGCTCGACCTGCCGAAATTCATGCAGGCGACTTCAAAGGAGAAAGCGCAGACCCTGCTCAAAATCATCGGCGTCGGGGATAAGCTCGCCGCGCTGGAGCAGCAGGAGCAGACTACATATAATCAGCGCCGCGCCGTCGGGCAGGTCGCCGATCAGAAGCAGAAATACGCCGACGAACTCCCCGATTACCCCGAAGCTCCGGATGAAGAAATAAGCATTTCCGAGCTGCTGCGCAGCCAGCAGGAGATACTCGCGCGGAACGGCGAAAATCAGCGCCTGCGACAGAACCGCGACATCTGCGAGCAGGAGCTCATCCGCGCGCAGCAGGCATACGACCTCGCCGCGGAAGTCCTCGCGAAAGCACGGCAGAACGCCGAAACCGCCCGCAGATCCGCCGAGGACTTGCAGGACGAAAGCACCGCCGAAATCGAGGAGAATATCCACAACCTCGACGTTATCAACTTCAAAGTCCGCGCGAAGCACGAGCGCGCCCGCGCCCTTGCGGAAGCGCAGGAGAGCCGCGAGCAGTACGACGAACTCACCGCGAAGATAGAGGATATCCGCGGGCAGAAAACCGCCCTGCTGAACGGCGCAGACCTCCCGCTTGCGGGACTGTCGGTCGACGACGGCGAACTGACCTACAACGGCGCAAAGTGGGACTGCATGAGCGGCGCGGAGCAGCTCCGCGTGTCTACGGCGATAGTACGCCGCCTTAACCCGCAGTGCGGATTTGTCCTCATGGACAAGCTGGAGCAGATGGACGCGCAGACCCTCGCGGAGTTCGGGCAGTGGCTCGAGCAGGAGGGCTTGCAGGTCATCGCGACCCGCGTAAGCACCGGCGGCGAGTGCAGTATTATCATTGAGGACGGAACGTCTGTTACACCCGAAAAGCAGGTTGCGCCCAAATGGACGGAAGGAGTATTTTAATGGATTTCACGATAACCACAGGAAAAGTCCCGACCGCGAAAAAGGCGGTAATTTACGGACCCGAGGGAATAGGAAAATCCTCGCTCGCGGCGCGGTTTCCGAACCCGCTGTTCATAGACACCGAGGGCAGTACAAAGGAACTTGACATTGCAAGGCTCCCCGCGCCGACTTCGTGGGAAATGCTAAAGCAGGAGATAGAATTTGTCAAGCAGAACCGCCCTTGCGCAACGCTGATAATTGATACTGTGGATTGGGCGGAAGCGCTGTGTATCGACAGTATCTGCGTAAAGCACGGCAAGAACGGTATCGAGGATTTCGGTTACGGAAACGGCTACGTCTACGAAAAGGAAGAGTTCGGGCGATTTCTCAACAGTCTAAACAATATTGTTGAAAACTGCGGCATTAACGTTGTACTGACTGCGCACGCTATCCTACGCAAATTCGAACAGCCCGACGAGTTGGGAAGCTACGACCGTTGGGAATTGAAACTCGGCAAGAAAACCACCAACCTCATAGCCCCGCTTGTCAAGGAGTGGGCGGATATAGTGCTTTTCGCGAACTATAAGACCCTTTCGGTAGCGGTTGACAAGGACGGCAAAAAGCACAAGGCACAGGGCGGCAAGCGTGTGATGTACACCCAGCACCACCCCTGTTGGGACGCCAAGAACCGTTACGGACTGCCCGACGAAATCCCCATGGATTATGAGCAGATACGCTTTATCTTCGAAGGAACAACAGCCCCCGTTCAGCCCGCCCCAGCGCCTGTTCCTGTTCCCGTTCAGCCTGTCCCCGAGCCTATACCTACAGCGGACAACGGCATTCCTCAGGCGCTCTCCGACCTCATGGCGGCAAGCGGGATAACCGAAGAAAAGATACGCAAAGCTGTTGCCATGAAAGGCTATTTCCCCGAGGAAATGCCCATAAGCGCCTACCCCGCGGACTTCGTGAACGGCGTTCTAATAGGGGCATGGCAGCAGATAGTTGACTTCATAAACGCGGATTATCCGTTCTGAGAAAGGAAAATATTATGTCTGAATTTAATAACATCGACAGGGAGCTAAACTGGGACGACGAAATCGTCAAGGACAGCGATTTTGTCCTAATCCCCGAGGGCGACTACAATTTCACGGTGACGGCGTTCGACCGCGCGCGTCACGAGGGAAGCGACAAGCTTCCGCCCTGCAATAAGGCAATAATCACGCTTCGCATTGCGCTCCCCGACGGGACAACGCAGGAATTAAAGCACAACCTGTTCCTGCACAGCAAATGCGAGGGCTTGCTTTCGGCGTTCTTCACGGCGATAGGACAGAAGAAAAAGGGCGAGCCGCTGCGTATGAACTGGGGCGCGATACTCGGCACGACAGGCCGCTGCAAGGTATCCGTCCGCACATGGAAAGGAAAGAACGGCGAGGATATGCGGAGCAATGATATAAAGAAATTCTATGCGCCCGAGGATATTGCTCCGGTTCAGCCCGCTTCGGGTCAACCCGTAGCCTACGGCTATACACAGCCGCCTGTTCAGCCTGCGCCCGCTACTGCTCCGAGCGGCGTATTCATGCCCGGTAAGTTCTAATGGAACTTCGACCTTATCAGCAGGAAGCAAAGGCGGCGGTTTTCGAGGAGTGGGAGCAGGGCAACCAAAAGACCCTGCTCGTACTTCCGACGGGCTGCGGGAAAACGATAGTCTTTGCGAAAATTTCCGAGGAATGCGTTGCGAACGGCGAGCGGGTGCTTATCCTAGCCCACAGGCACCCGCAGCGTAAGCGCAACGAGCGCGGCGACGGCGTACAGTGATTTTCTTGAGGTAAACGGCGCACTTTCCGACGCGGAGGTTCCCGCAGAGGGCAGGATAGCCTATGTATCCAACGCATTCGCGAACGCCATCAAGAAGTGCGACGGCTACACCAAGGCGACCGAGATCGCGCAGAATATGCTCATCAACGGTCAGATAGGCGATGTCGACGGCGTGAAGATCGTTCTTGTTCCCAAGAACAGAATGCCTGCGGGCGCGTCGTTCATCATCGTTCATTCCGAAACCGAGAACTCCCCCGAGAAGCTTGCGGAATACAAGATACACGATAATCCTCCCGGTATCGCGGGACATCTTGTGGAGGGACTTATCTACTACGACGCGTTCATCACCGAAAACAAGCGCGCTTCGGCGGGTGTGCATTTCGGGGCCATGGGTACTGTCGACCTCGCCATGAAGGCGGACGCAACAGGCAAGGGCAAGCTTCTCATCGCAAGAAATGCGGCGGGCAAGCTTATGTACAAGACCGACAGCTCCGTTACCGTTCCTGATTTTGGAAAAGCCGCGACGGGCTACACAGAGGTTCCCGCGGACGGAATTATTTCCGCGACAGCGGGCAACAAGGTCGCTGTCGTATCCGTAGTTGACGGCAAGGTCGTTGCGGCATCTGCTGTAATTACCGCGGTAGTCGGAGCATGAGCCCGCTCGAACGCTTCAAGGCGCTTACAGGCATATCCGACAACAAGCAGGACGGCGTTATAACCGTCCTGCTGTCCGACGCCGCCGACGCGGTATGTGACTATCGTTCGTGTGCGCGGTTGTCGTGTGTGCATGGCTGATGTGCAACGAGGTGATATCCGTACTCGAGAATATGATAGACATCGGCGTGAAGCTGCCGCCTTTCCTGCTGAAGCTTGCGCAGCGTATAAAGGGTAATATCGAGAAAAAGGCAGATACAGAGGAGAACGACAATGATGATAACCGATAAACTCATCCCCGCGGGCAAATACAACCGCCCCAGCACAAAATCAACCCCGAAGCGTATCTGCGTGCATTACACCGGGGACTGCGGCGCATCGGCGGACAGGCTGGCATTATTTTTTACTGACAATGCGGCGGCAGAAACATCCTCGCATTACATCGTAGGCATTAACGGCGAGGTCATACGCTGCATCCCCGATAACGAGATAGCCTACGCGGCCGCAAACCAAAATGCAAATACCATCCACATCGAGGTATGCTACAAAAATAAGTCAGGCGTATTCGAGGAGAAATCCATCGCCGCCTTAAACGAGCTTGTGCTCTATCTGATGAACCGCTACAACATATCCACTGAAAATGTCCTGCGGCACTATGACCTCACGGGCAAGCACTGCCCCGCCTATTACGTCGACGCTAACCGCTGGGCGGCTCTCCACGAGAGGATAACCACAAAGCCCACCGCAAAAAAGCTTT
>CAVIFG010000117.1:0-6951 GCA_963641955.1 Escherichia coli | reverse complement strand
GGGGGTCCAAGGGGGGAAAACAAGAGTTTTCCCCCCTTTGCTGCATTGAAAATCTCCTAACACACTTTCTAAAAAACAGCCCAGTGGGCTGTTTTTTACGCGTAGCTTGTCCAAAATCTAAACGACATTAAAATGCAACAGATTATCGTGGAAACATGAGCTTTCTCACCCCTCTTAACGCTTTGAACACGAAAATTGGTATGCTACGGAATAATTTTAAATGTTTAAAGTTTTTCGACAAACCGTTTCTTATGCACTAAATCTCCCCACAGAATAATTTCAAAAAATAATTAAAAACCCCGTAAAATCCCCCTTGACAAACCCGCCGCGATGTGTTATAATACCAATGTTGCTGTAAAGCATTTTTGCATTACACCACCAACAGAAAAGGCGGTCTTATGGAACACGGCATTGATTTTGTGATTCTGCTCGACATATATGGCGAGCTGCTTTCAAAGGGACAGCGCGACGCGCTGAGCATGAGATACAACGAGGATCTCTCCCTTGCGGAAATAGCCGCTGAGAGCGGCGGCGTCACACGGCAGAGCGTCGTAAGTTCCATAAAAAAAGGCGAACAGCGCCTGCTGGAGCTTGAGGATTGCCTCGGCTTTGCGAAAAGGCTCCGCAGCCTTTCGGGAAAGCTCGAAAATTCAAAAACCATTCTCGCGGAGCTTTCCGCGGATTATAATAAGGATATGCGCGACGAAAGGTTCGCGCGGCTCGGCTCGCTCCTATCCGATATCGGGCGGGAGCTGTGATGAAACGGCGGTGAGTTTATGGCGTTCGAGGGTCTGTCCTCAAAACTGAATAACGTTTTCGGAAAACTCAAAGGTCACGGAAAGCTGACCGAAAAGGACATCAAGGACGCGATGCGCGAAGTGCGCATGGCTCTGCTGGACGCGGACGTTAACTACAAGGTCGCAAAGGACTTCGTTAACAAGGTAAGCGAAAAGGCGGTCGGCTCGCAGGTAATGGAGAGCCTTACTCCTGCGCAGCAGGTCATCGACATAGTTCATCAGGAGCTTATCGCGCTGATGGGCAACACCACCGCGAAGCTCGATTTCCCCTCAAAGCCCCCCTGCGTTATCATGATGTGCGGCCTTCAGGGTGCAGGTAAGACAACGCACTGCGCGAAGCTTGCCGCGTACCTCAAGAAGCAGAACCGCAGACCGCTGCTGGTTGCCTGCGACGTTTACCGTCCCGCGGCGATAGAGCAGTTGAAGATAGTCGGCGAAAAGGCGGGCGCGCACGTTTTCGAGATGGGTCAGGACGACCCCGTGAAGATAGCCAAGGCGGGCGTTAAGTACGCAAAGGATAACGGCTTCGATGTCGTTATGCTGGATACCGCGGGCAGACTTCACATCGACGAAACGCTGATGGACGAGCTGAAGAACATCAAGGCGGAAACAGAGCCTAACGAGATACTCCTCGTTGTCGATTCCATGACGGGTCAGGACGCGGTAAACGTTGCCGAAAGCTTCAACGAGGCGCTGGATATCACCGGCGTTATCCTCACCAAGCTCGACGGCGACACAAGAGGCGGCGCGGCGCTGACTGTCCTCGCGGTTACGGGCAAGCCCGTAAAGTTCGCGGGCATAGGCGAGAAGATAGACGATATCGAACCGTTCCACCCCGACAGAATGGCAAGCCGCATTTTAGGCATGGGCGATGTGCTCACCCTTATCGACAAGGCCAAGACGGCCATAGATGAAAAGGCAGCGCAGAAAACCATGCAGAAGATGCAGGAAAATAAATTCGACCTTAACGACCTGTACGCGCAGTTCGAGCAGATAGAAAAGATGGGCAGCATCCATTCCATCATCAACATGATCCCCGGCATAGCGGGCAAGGTCAAGGAAGAGGACATCGACGATAAGAAGATGCCGCGCACCAAGGCGATAATCTCCTCGATGACGCCGAAGGAGCGCGAGAAACCCTCCATCATCGACGCCAAGCGCAAGCGCAGAATCGCTGCGGGAAGCGGCACGCGGGTCGAGGATGTAAACCAGCTTCTCCGCCAGTTCGAACAGATGCAGAAGATGATGAAGCAGATGGGCCTTGGCGGAAAAGGCAAGGGCAAGAAACCGCGTATCCCCATGAATATGCTCAGAAACATGGGCAACATGGGCGGCGGATTCCCGATGTAACGAATTATGGGAAATATTCTTACGGGCATAGGCGGTATCCTGCTGGGTATCTCTTGTGTGCTGATAGGTATTTTCAACTGGGATCTGTTCTACACGCCGAAAAGGCGCAGCTGGAAATGGTTTCTCGAGCTTGTCGGGAGAAAAGGCGCAAGGATATATTACATGATACTCGGCGCGGTTCTGATCGCTGTCGGTATTGGAGTAGCCTTGCGAATAATTGATTAAACCGTAATCATTGCGGGCAGCCGCATTGAGATATAACAAACGCCCCGAGGGGCGGAAATGATATGATTTCACTGTGTAACCACACATGAATATATCAAGTTTGAAAGGAGAAAAATAAAATGGCAGTTAAAATCAGACTTCGCAGAATGGGCGCAAAGAAGGCTCCCTTCTACCGTGTAGTTGTCGCTGATTCCCGTTTCCCCAGAGATGGTCGTTTCATCGAGGAGCTCGGTTACTATGACCCCACCAAGGAGCCCGCTGTTATCAACATTGATAAGGAAAAGGCAGAAGCGTGGATCAAGAACGGCGCACAGCCTACCGACACTGTAAAGAGACTTCTCGCTAAGTAATTTTACGTCGGTCTTTTTATGAACGCGGGCGGCATGGACGCCGCACAGCCAAGTGCAGCCCGTTGAGAGATAAGGCGCACGTTTCGTGCGCATAACCCCGAGGAGGGATATATATGATGAAAGAGCTTCTTATCACCTTAGCGACCGCCCTTGTCGAGGACAAGACCGCGGTTCAGGTGACCGCCGACGAGCCCGACGAAGAGGGCGTTATCGTTTATCACCTTCACGTTGCTCCCGATGATATGGGACGCGTTATCGGAAAGCAGGGCAGAATTGCCAAGGCTATCCGCACTGTGATGCGCGCAGGCGCGGTCAGAGCCGACGAGAAGATATCCGTCGAGATCGACTGATTTCCGACAGGCCGACATCACGTCACCGCCGTTTCGGAAACGGATTCGTTTCTGTGCGGTGCCACCCAAGATCAGCGACAGCGGCGCGTTTCGTGCCGCTGTTTTTATTTAAGGAGATTTTCATGGCTGTAAAGGAAAACGAAGACAAGGAAATTGTGAAGATGATACGCGAGGGATTGAAGCGCACGGGGGGATACTGTCCCTGCCGCCGCGAGCGCACGCCCGAAAACAAGTGTATGTGCGAGGAGTTTAAAAGGCAGATTGCAGATCCCGATTTCGAGGGGTACTGCCATTGTATGCTTTATTATAAGAGTAAGGATTGAGAATGTATTTTTTCGGGCAGTAGTTTCCCCAACAGTCCACCGGACTGTTGGGGAGGAAAAGTACATTCAGATTTATTATGTTGCTTGTGGGGGAAAACTCTTGTTTTCCCCCACACCCCTTTAGCGCTTTTTTCGTTTAAACTAGACTTAATCTGCGCTCACTTTACCGCAATATTTTCGTGCCAAACTTGTGAGGGATCTTTCGCCGTCTGCGGACGGCGACGAGGGCGCTGCCCTCGACCTGCAAGGGGCTCGGCCCCTTGACCGCGTGTATGGGTGGCATAAAGATTAAATGCGCAACGAAAACCAATATGTTGTGCGAATACCCTACGTTTTTCACTCCGTTATACTAAAATCATTCTCCCCCATAGCGACTCTAGTCCCGACAAAAACAGGCACCGCGCCATTCGGCTGGACCGTCTTTTCCGTTCCGTTCGGAAGAACACACTGCCACTCACTATCCGAAAGGTTCTTCAGCCCCCACAGCGCAGGATTCAGCTTATTCCTTACCACCTCGGCGGTGACATTCACGTTTTCGTCGAAAAGCTCCGCGCCGTCGAACAGCAGCACCCTGCTCTTTCCGCCGACAAGCTCCAGCGGCTTCGGGTAATGCTTCCCGCAGGGGCAGACCACCTTGCCCTCTTCGTCAAGCACGGACGTAGGATAGAACCCCTGCGCGCCGCACGGGCAGGCGGTTATATCCCCGCGAAGCCTTATCAGCAGATCCAGCCACTGCTTTTCGATGAGCCTTTTCTGCGGCTCGAAAAGCCCCGTGGTGAACGAATATGTGAATGCCTCGCGGATATAATCGGGCATTATCTTCCAGAATTTTATGATGTTGTTGTGCACCCCGCGGACGGGTCGGTTGCTGTCGTCGTTCGGGTCGTATACGAACATCGGGTCGAAGCCGTAATGCCGCCGCTCAGCCTCCTCCGTAAGGCACACGCTTTTCAGCACGCGGCTGCCCTCCAGCGGGTCGCCCCGCAGCAGCAGGCGGAACAGCACCACCGCAAGGGAATAGCGGTCGGTGTATTTATCGGGGGCTTTCTCCCCGCGCACCACCTCGGGCGCCATATAGCCGGGCTTTCCCGCAATGCCGAGGTGCTCGCCGTATGGCGCGATGTTGTCGCAGTCGCATATCAGCACATCGCCGTCCGTCGGGCGGATGAAAAATCCGCCGTCGTTCATGTCCTGATAGCTCTTGCCGTTGTTATGCAGCGAGCGGAACGCCGATGTAATTCGTATTGCGGAATTTACCACCGAATACAGCCCCGAAAACTTCACCCGCGCATTTAGTATATCCGAAAACGGCTTGTACTCCTCGGGGATGACATCCATCAGAAACCCGAAGCTTCCGTCCGTTACGGAGGTCAGCAAACGTGGCATAAGAAACGCCGCGTCCTCGTTTTTTTCTTCTGTCAGCCGCGCGAGGTTCTCGCGGAATATCTCGGGTCTGCGCAGCTTGTTCGGGAAGTACATTTTCAGCGCGTATTCCTTACCCGCAAATTCTGCGCGGTATACGGTGCCCTGTCCGCCCGAGCCGAGGACTTCCTTTACCTCCGCTGCGCTGCCCAGCTCCAGCGGGACTTTATCTCCGGCGCGCAGCATCAGAATCCGCCTCCCGCGAGGGAATCAAACTTCTCCTCTGCGGATGTTTCTGCGGCATTTCCGCACCATTCGCATACGGTTTCGTTTTCGCCGTCCCAGCAGGTGGTGCGGCCGCACTCCGCGCACTGGAAGAAGCCCTTTGCTCTGCAGTAGGGGCAGGAGGGGTATTCGGAGGTGACATATACGTTGCCGCTTATTTCGGTATCGCCGAATTTTTCACGGGCGGCGGTGTGCTCGGAAACCTTGAACGCCCATGTGGCATACCATGCGCCGTCCTCGCGCTGCTCGGAGCGTATCCCGAACAGTTCGTGGTCTTTTCTGCATTTTGTAAGGATTACTGCTGCTTTCATATCTTTCCTCCATTTATATCATTCGCCGCGAAACAAATCGTTCTGATTATTTTATAATTCACCGCAGCTTCTTCAGTATCTTCGCCGCGTCCGCGTGGCCGTTGTCCGCCGCCTTTGTGAACCATTCCTTTGCCTGCGCGGGGTCTTTCTCGACATAAACTCCCTTGAGATACATAACGCCGAGGTTGTACTGCGCGATGTCAAGCCCCTGCTCCGCCGCCGCGCGGAACCATCTGAATGCTTCCGCCGTGTCCTTTCCGACGCCGCTGCCGAGGTACAGGCATTTTCCGTAGGAGCACTGCGCGCGGGCATGACCCAGCTCCGCCGCCCTGCGATAGAACATCGCCGCGCCCTCCGCGTCCTTTTCCGAAAGGCATCTGCGGGCGCTCTGATACAGCACCTCGCCGTCGTCCTTGGGCGGCTCGGGGGGCTCGTTTTCTTCGGGGAGGACAGGCACGCCGTTCTGCGCCGCCTTGCGCCATTTTTTCGCGAGCGCCGCGTCCTTTTCTGTGTGAACTCCGTTCTCATAGCACAGCGCGATGATGTTTGCCGCCTCGGGGCTGCCTGCCCGCGCCGCTTTCATGAAATGCGAGAACGCTTCGTCCTCGTCCGGCTCGCAGGCTATTCCCTCAGCAAGGAAATAACCCACCATATATTCCGCCGCCGCAACGCCGTTTTCCGCGCCGCGCAGGAACCACTCCCGCGCCTGCGGTATGTCCTGTATGCCGCCGCGGCCCTCCATGCGGTAGATACCCATGTAATATTCCGCCTCGCCGCAGTCCTGCAGCGCGGACATTTCAAACCAGTACAGCGCCTTGTCGTAGTCGTGTATCCTGTCGAAATGCCGCCCGAGGGAATACTGCTCCGCCGCGTCGGTGATGTTTTTCCTGCTCTCCGTGGCGGAAGCGGGGAGCACCTCCGACCGCTTGAACGATATCTCGCACCCGACCGCGCAGCCCACCGCTTCCACGGCTTCCGCCGCAATGCGGCCGCGTATGCCTATTTCGTCCCTGAGGGACTTTACGCACCGCGCCGCCGCCGCGCATCTAACTTCAAAGGGCTTGCCCTTTACCGCCGTGAGCCGCGTCGCGCAGCCGTCGTACAGCGCAACATAAGCCAGCCGCCGCGCAGCGCTTTCTTTCGGGAATATATCGGCGATGAGCGCGTCGGTGCGCCTGCGGTCGAGCAGGGTTTCCGCGCCGTATTTCGCGGAGATATAACACAGTATGTCCTTTATCCCGCGTACAGGCTCGCTCTGCGCGTTGTGAACAGTGCGGCAGAAGCCGCAGAAATCCTGCTTTGTTTCGTCAAATTCTCTTCCGCACCTTGCGCAGATCAACGCCCTCACCCCCAGTTTATACATAATTACATTTTACCACAAATCCCTTGCCGTGTCAATGTCGGCGCGAAAATATGCCGCCGCGCTTTCCTTAAAAACAGGCTTTTGCGATAATTAAGTCAATAACGGCGTTATGACATCCTGAACCCGAAAAATACTGCCAAATATCGACGTCGTTTTTTTATGATTTGCTTAAAAATGCGTTAATTCCTTGACTTTTAGGTTCGGATATTGTATAATTCTTTATACGGGTACCAAC
>CAVIFG010000116.1:0-6965 GCA_963641955.1 Escherichia coli | reverse complement strand
GGGGTTTATACTCCTGAGCGCAGGGTGCGCCATAGGCATAGGAAATGTGTGGAAATTCCCCTATATTGTAGGTCAGAACGGCGGCGGATTGTTCGTGCTGATATATCTTGTATTCCTCGCGATACTTGGCATACCCGTGCTTACGATGGAATTTGCCGTCGGCAGAGCCGCGCAGAAAAGCCCTGTCAAAATGTATCAGCAGCTTGAACCAAAAGGCTCGAAATGGCATATCCACGGCGTTGCCGCGATGATAGGCAGCTACATACTGCTGATGTTCTACACCACCGTTGCGGGATGGATGCTAAGGTACTTCTTCTCCACCGCGAGCGGGGAGCTTTCCGGGCTGGACGCCGCGGGGATATCCGCGCATTTCGATTCTGTGCTCGCCGATGCGCCGATGATGATCGTGTTTGTGGCGATTGTGCTTGCGGCGGCGGTGCTGATATGCTCCATAGGCCTTAAAAACGGGCTTGAGCGCGTGACTAAGGTGATGATGCTGGCGCTGCTTGCTATCATGGTGATACTCGCGATAAACAGCTTCTTTATGGACGGCGGCGAAGCGGGACTTGCATTCTACCTCAAGCCTAATTTTGAAGAGGTGAAGGAGCTTGGCATCGGAAACGTTATCGTAAACGCGATGAATCAGGCGTTCTTCACCCTCAGCCTTGGCATGGGCGGAATGGCTATTTTCGGAAGCTACATCGGAAAGGACAGGTCGCTGCTCGGTGAATCGGTGAACGTTGCGCTGCTGGATACGTTTGTCGCGTTCTCCTCGGGGCTTATCATCTTCCCCGCCTGCTTTGCATACGGCGTTGATGTCGACAGCGGCCCCAGCCTTATATTCCTTACCCTGCCGAACATTTTCAACAACATCCCACTCGGACGCCTTTGGGGCAGCCTGTTTTTTGTGTTCATGTCGTTCGCGGCGCTCTCCACCGTGCTTGCCGTGTTCGAGGAGATAACCGCCTGCATAGAGGATCTTACGGGCTGGAGCAGAAGAAAATGCTGCATCTTCAACGGAATACTGCTACTGGTGCTGTCTGTCCCCTGCTGCCTCGGATTTAACGCATGGAGCGGATTTCAGCCCCTCGGCGCTGGCACGAACATCATGGATATCGAGGACTTTATCGTAAGCAACCTCGTGCTGCCGTTAGGCTCGCTGGTGCTGATACTTTTCTGCACTATGAAAAAGGGCTGGGGCTGGGACAATTACATAAACGAGGTCAACACCGGAAAGGGTCTGAAGCTGAAAAAGTTCATGCGCGGATATATGACCTACATCCTGCCGGTTATGGTTATAATCGTTTTCGTAATAGGAATCATACAGAAATTCTTCGTCGCATGACAGTACATAATAAACAAAAAATCCCGCTTTCAAAACGAAAGCGGGTGTTGTCTGCCACGCAAAATAAAAAATCTTGACAAGCAAAATATAAAAAAATAAGCCGCCGAAAAACGCTTCGGCGGCTTTAAAAATGCTATAAAACGGCTTTATAAAGCCATTTGCGAAAACTCAACCTTAAAAAGTTGAATATTTTCATGTTAAAACTGCGTTATCATCATGAAGCAAAAGTCATTTTGTGAAAACTACACAAAAACAAGCAAAATCGAACTACTCAAAAATTCCTTGTTTAAAACGCATTTTAATACTTTTTAAAAGGCAGTTAAAAGCAGCCTTAGCATATTACTTTGCCTCGACGATTATGGTCGAATAGCCCGATGCTTTGAGCGTCTTGGCGTAATTATGCGCGTATTCTTTGCTTGAAAACGTGCCCACCTGCACGCGATACAGTTTATCTGCTCTTATGACAAGTGCTCCGAATCCTGCTTTACGGATAGCAGTTGCATAGTTTTCAGCATTTTCTTTGCTCGAGAACGCTCCAACCTGCACGCGGTACAACTTTTTGTCGGACGGCTTTGTTGTGATACGCTCATGCAGCGCCGCCCAGCGCATTGCATCAACATAATACATGGGACAATGCTTGCCTGTAAGATCGTAATGACGCACTACGTTTTTAGCACTTATCTTATGTTTGTCCATAAGATACAGCACAAGCTCGTTGAGAGCACTGATGGTAGCCTCCTCAAATTTGCCCGTGCTGTCTTTGTAGCAGCATTCAATATGTATCGTGCCGTTGTTTTTTCCTGCTGCCGCATAGGATATTTCGTCATCGGGAACGCAGCGAATTATTTCGCCGTCGATTCCTACAATGTACTGCGATGATGTTTTTGCGTTGAGATTAGTGGCAAAACACAGAGCAAATCTTGCTGCGGCTGTGCCACATTCTCCTGTGTAATGCACGCAGATACGTTTCGGGATGGATTTCGTGCCGGGGCGATTATATTTGCCTTTTGGGATAAGATCGTCGATTATCTGCATAAGATCACTCCTTATTACCGCCATCGGCAAGACCCTCGCCAATGACGTAGCCCACTACTGCCGCGCCGCTGAGGATGCATCCGCTGACGGTTTCCGCAACATCCGAATCGCCGCCGAACGCGACGATCAAACCTGCCACAAAGCCGGCAAGCGCTACCCACAGCTTACGGCTTGTCAACTTCCTTTTCCAATCAATCTTCATTTTCATTTACCTCCATATTGTCATCATTCGAGGGAACGAGTGTTACAGCTTCCGTCGCCCCGTCAAAGCGGCTTATATCCGCCTCAGTGACCTTGCCCTTGACATAGTAATTAGCCAGCTGTATTGCGGCCCACTCGCGGGAAAACGACCTGTTTTTCACGCCCGAAATCAGATTATCGGTTACCCATGTGTTAAACTCAAACATAAAATCCTCCTTAATCTCCGTTGCTTACAATAATCGCCTTGGTCAGCTCGTCAAGCTTGTCCCACACTCGCTTTAGCGCGGCATTGCGCTTAACGCCTGTAACCTGTACTGTACCTGCCGATACCATGATGTTATTAACGCCGTCCTGCTGGCGGATATCGTTGGGGACGGTGTAAGGGTTGCTGTCGGGGGTGACGGGGTATTCCGTGCCGTTTACCGTCAGCGTTATCTCCTGCCCGGTTATCGGGCGGGAATATTCTGTCGCGGCATCTCCCGCCTCGAGCTGGGGCTTGAACACAAGACCATCCGCCGTGCTTCCCGGCGCAAAACGTATCTGTATCCTCGTTATAGTGAAATCCTCGAGAGCCTCGAACGGCGCGCTGTTTCCGATGTCCATTATGCCCGCGCCGCTGTTGAACATTGTGTCGCCGTAGGCCTGGAGCTTGTATCCCGAGTTGCTTCCGCCGTCGGGGCAGCCTGAAAGGACGTATTTTCCCCTGCCGAGCCGCAGGTTAGAGCCGATGGAAAAATCCGCGGCGGCGGTGGCTGTTCCGTCTGCGGTGACGGTGCCGTCGCCGTTGTCGGTGAAGGTGATGCCGTTTATCGTCTGCGAAGCGCTCCTGTACGGATATGTTATCAGGTTTTTGCCGCTTATCGTGATGGCGGAAAACGGCACGCCGCCCTGCAGACCGTCCAGTGTTACTGTTTCCGCGGCGTCGGATACGATGTCAGCCGCGCCGCCCATGCTGACACCATCAAAAGGGTTTGTGCTGTAATCGCTGCCGACCAGCATTACCGAGCCCGTGCCGAGCAGGTACACCGCGCCGTTTGCGCCGTACACAGGCGCAGACTGCCCTGCAGGGATTGATACTACCCCGTCGGCTCCTGCCACGATACCCGCCGTGCGCGCGGCGTACACCGTCGCTGTGCCGTCGTTGCGCAGCCACGCGTTAGCTCCGCCGCCGTACTCGATTTTTGTTTCCGCGCCCGAAAGCGTGATTGTTTTTTCCGCCATTGAAAACCTCCTTATCCCACAACGGCTGCAAAGCCCACTTTGCCCGCGCCGATGTACCTAAATGTTTTGCCACCCATCACAAACACCTTGTCCGTGCTATCGTACGGGCAAGATATCATCAAATACAAATTGTTAAACAGGCAGCCGCCGAATATGTCAGGCATAAGCGCTACGGATGTGCTTGCGGTTGTGTCTGACACAATCGTGAGCGTGATTGGTTTTGTAACACTATAAGATTTCGCGATATAATAGGCATTTGAGTTATATATCGTAATAGCTTTCCAGTCGCTGTCGGAATTTTTGGCAAACACCACGGATAAATTGACCGCGGCGTCTGCTTTACGCACCCCGACCGCAATTATATCATCCATCTTGATATAATCCACGCAGTACGACGTATTTGCCGTATAGCTAAGTGCGCTCGCGCTTGTGGATATGACCGTGGCATTTGCGCCCATTGCCCTTATTGTCGCCCCCGAAGCTGCGAATAAAACCCTCAGTCCATCCTTGCTCTCGTCCTGCCACACCGAGAGTTCGTCCGTTGTCCACCCGAGCGCAGTTCCGACCGCGTCTGATAACGCCTGTGCTAATGCTGTCGCGCTTTCCTGCGGCGCGACAGTTACAGTATTGATGTAGTCAGACATCCTGTCCCTCCTCGTAATTTATGTCCTTGCAGTAGCTTGCGCTGCTGAGCACACCGCAGATGCACGCCCCGCAGTATGTTCCCGATTTGTTTTCAAATGTTACGTTAAGCGGCTGCAAAGCCAGTCCCGTTATCAATCCGCGTTTAAAATCGTCATTCATAGTTGATTTTGATGCTCCTTCCTGTGTCACCATCTAATTTCTGCTTAATTTCCGTTATCCTGCCCTCGTTGTCCTCGGTTACGGCAAATGTGCTCTTGGCGGCAACGCCGCTGACGTGATAGGCGATGTCAAATTCGCCCTCGCGGAATGTTATCTCGTCTGTGTAGTAATACTGCACCAGCGCTCGCGGGTCTGCATATAACCCTCCGTCGCCGCCGACAAATAATGAGTTTCCCGCGTCGCGGGAAATGTTGACATTCGCGGCGAGGGTCACTGCGCCCGTGTCGTCGTCTTTGGTGACTGTAAGCATTGCGGTGCTTACCTCCTCCGAGGCGGAGATATCCACCTTTCCGCCGACCTCCGCACCCTCTATTTTGGTGCAGTGGATAGTGCCGTCGGCGTCCACAGCAAACGCATTCGAGCGGGCGCCGCTTTTGCCGTTTCCGACGGAAAAAATGTGTCCCGTCGGGTCATTGTACCGCCCGAAAGCCGCGGTCGCGGTGTTGGCGCTGTCGCTGTCTGTGATAACGCTGTCGCCGTATGCAAAGTCGGCAAACTGCTTTGTTTGCGAGTTCGAGCCGCCCGCGAAGCTGCCATCTCCGGTGGCTGTACAGGATGTTCCGCCCGCGTGGGAAAACGCTCCCGTGGCGGTGCTGCCCATGCCCTCGGCGTGGGAAAACCCGCCCGAAGCTGTTGTACTCATGCCCTCGGCGTGGGCTCCCGACCCCGAAGCCGTAGAGCCGCTTCCCTCAGCATGGGCGCCCACATCGCTTGCAGTGGTATTCATGCCCTCGGAATGAGCGCCGTCCGCGAAAGCCGCCGTGTTCGCACCCTCCGCATGAGCGCCGCGTGCCGTATTGGTTATTTTGTTGAGGTGCCCCTCAACATGGGCATAGGTGCCGTTGTTGACATTCTCGCCGCCCTCAACGTGATTTCCCATGCCCCCGGTTATTTTGTTGGTGTATCCCTCGGCGTGGCCTGCGTCACAGCCGCTT
Organism: Escherichia coli; assembly: GCA_963641955.1. Lineage (GTDB taxonomy): Bacteria > Bacillota > Clostridia > Oscillospirales > Ruminococcaceae > CAG-115. Next base: position 1,364 of record CAVIFG010000116.1, on the reverse strand, counting down.
ATTTCGCAGCTCTGTCCCTCAACATGAGCATACTGCGACGATTTGATAATACCGTTGTAACCCTCGGTATGTGCCGCAAAGCTTTTTGCGTCTATCGACCCGCCGTAGCCCTCCGCAGAGCTCGCTTCCGCAAGCGCCGACGTGCCAAAGCCCCGCGCTGTAGCATATGACTGCTTGCCTTTAACGCCTGCGACATTGTTCGTGTAGTCGTTAAAGTACTCGCTTGTTTTATCGTACTCGGCGGCTCGGCCTACGCCTTCGTATTTGCTAAATGTATTAGTAATATCTCCTTTGACTTGAGATATCTGACCGGACGAAGAACTCTTATAGTTATTTACCCCCGCCACATTCCCGAACCCGCCGCAGGTGATCTCCATCAAACAATTTCCCGTAACGACTATCTTTGAGATATTGCCCGTTACGGTCACGTCCTCTTCCTCGTCCACAACAGATATCCTGTCGCCGATCTGCAAATCAAAATCAGGCTCTGCAAGCGTGAACGTCATGGGTGTAAGCGTGAAGCCTTTGTAGTAATCGTAAATATAGCCTAGGTAAATTCCGAACGCCTCGTCCGAAAGTCCGTAGCTTATGTACTGATTGTTTATTACCAGGGTGTAACCGCTGTCGTCGCCCTTTTCGTAGGTCTTATTTTTCTGTGAGGTCTTTATTTTCGAGAATGTGACCGTTTCGTCCGAATAGTCCAGCGCCATCAAATCTCCCGAATAAAACGTCTTTGAAACGGTTTTTGAAAACACATCGACCTGCAGCTTGTTATCATCGTTTATGTGCGCGAAACCGCCGTTCCACTCCGCCATACCGGAAACGAGGTTTCTGCAGGAATTTGCGTAGATGTAATCTGTGTATTCATGCGAGATCACACCGTTGTTAAACAGCGCATTGAGCACCACGCTGTCAAGCGAGAAACTGTCAACAAGCCCCGATTCAAGCACGCACTGCGCATAAACGGAAGCGAATACCTGCGGAAAATCGTATGTGCTCGGATACTCCACATCCAGCTTCAGCATATCATCATACGCCGTAAGTTCAATAATGCCATTCCTGCGTTTGGGCAGTTCGGCATTATAAAAGCCGCAGAACGTACCGTCGATTTCGAGCTTTATCCGCGTGTTCGCGAACGTTCCGCGCCCGAACCGCTGCGTGTTGTTGTCGATGATCATGCTGATCGACTTTGAGCAAACGCCGCCAAGCTCGAACGTTTCCCCGCTGAAGCAGCCGCGTTCCCACTCGAAATCAAACAGATCATCCTCCGTCAGCAAGATATCGTCCTGACCTGCCTTTGAAAATGTAAGTTTGATCATCACATCACCTCTGCCTGAACTGCACCGATAAGCTTGTATCGGTCC
>CAVIFG010000115.1:3682-7049 GCA_963641955.1 Escherichia coli | reverse complement strand
CGGGCTCTTCATACGCGGGAGTTTCCGCGGCGGGCTCTTCATACGCGGGAGTTTCCGCGGCGGGCTCTTCATACGCGGGAGTTTCCGCGGCGGGCTCTTCATACGCGGGAGTTTCCGCGGCGGGCTCTTCATACGCGGGAGTTTCCGCGGCGGGCTCTTCATACGCGGGAGTTTCCGCGGCGGGCTCTTCATACGCGGGAGTTTCCGCGGCGGGCTCTTCATACGCGGGAGTTTCTGCGGCGGGTTCTTCATATGCAGGAGTTTCCGCGGCGGGTTCTTCGTATGTAGGAGTTTCTGCGACGGGCTCTTCGTATGCAGGAGCTTCCGCGGCGGGTTCTTCGTATGTAGGAGTTTCTGCGGCGGGCTCTTCGTATACAGGAGTTTCTGCAGCGGGTTCTTCATGTGCAGGGGTTTCCGCAGCGGGCTCATTAGAAGTATAAGACGGCGTGCCCTCAAGAATATTATTTACGAATGCGTAGGGATCCAGCGACACATCCTGCGAGGGGTCCTCGTCCATGGAGCCCCCCTCGATTATGGGCAGACCGCTTTCGGAAACGGCATTGTTCTCCGCATAGGAATTCATGCTGTCCTCAAGCAGGGAGAAATCCTCCACCCTGCGGCTTTCGCCCTCGGCGGGTTCCTGCTGGTGGTGGATGATGGGTGTTTCTGTCTGCTGATGAACGGAGCCTATCTCAGGCATTTCGCTTGCGGAAGCGCCGAAGCTTGCAAGCTGCTGTGTAAGGGCTTCTATTTCATCTATGCCGCCGCCTGCGGAGCCGCCGAAATCATCGGGGGCAGTGTTTCCGCTCATAAAATTATTTATGCGGTCAAGCTCGTCTTCGGAGTAATCGCTGAGGTTTTCACCGAAGCCCTGCGGCTGAGCGTTCCAGAGCGGAACGGCGCCTGCGGTCTGGTTTACGGGCGCGGGAGCCTGCTGCCCGTTGGAATTGTCAAGGCGGATGCCGCATTTTTCGCAGAACACGTTAGAGGTCTGCATATGCATTCCGCAGTTCGGGCAGTATACGAGGGCACCGTCGGCATTGTTTATCGGCTCAACGCTGGGGAGCTTGCGCTCGGTGGTTTCGGCGTGCTCCTCGGTGTTTTCCGCATTGGCTTCAGCGGGGGTCTCCTCGGGCTCCGGGGGGACGGGGGTGCCGCATTCCATGCAGAACTGGTATCCTCTTATAAGCTGTTTACCGCAATTTTCGCAAAACATTATATTCATATCCTCTCAGACGGATTTGATTTCTATATAACAATATAGATGTATCCAAGTTTAATTATACAATAGTTATTGTGCGGTGTCAATTGAAATCGTTAAAATTGTACAATTGCAATAATGGAGTTGTTTGTTTTTGTGCATTATTTCTGCTTAAAATTATGTAATCGTTTTTGTGTTTCGTGTAATTGCGGAGGGTATGAAAAATGGTTACAGCTTTTTTATTTCTTCAGGGTCGATGCGCATATCCTTGTGATAAAATTCGCGGTCGCGCTCGCCTATTTCGCGCAGAACGCGGCAGGGATTTCCCACCGCAACGACGTTGGCGGGGATATCCTTTGTGACAACGCTTCCCGCGCCGATGACGGTGTTGTCCCCGATGGAAACGCCGGGCACGATGACTGTTCCCGCGCCTATCCAGCAGTTTCTTCCGATGTGCACAGGGAGGTTGTACTGATATGCGTTTTCGCGCAGTTCGGGGAGAATGGGGTGGTTTGCCGTGGCTATGGTGACGTTGGGACCGAACATAGTTCTGTCGCCGACGTAGATGTGCGTGTCGTCAACGCAGGTCAGCCCGAAGTTCGCGTAGACCTTGTTTCCGAAATGGACGTGCTTTCCACCCCAGTTTGCGTGGAACGGCGGCTCGATGTAGCAGCCCTCACCCACCTCAGCGAGCATTTGCTTGAGAAGAGCGTCGCGCTTTTCGCCCTCGGAGGGGCGGGTGGCGTTGAAATCATACAGGAGCTCAAGGCAGGCAAGCTGCGCCTCGGGCAGGCCGCCGGCGTTGGGGTCGTATATTTTCCGGCTGTGAAGCTGATCAAAATTCATAACAGTTCTCCTTGTTGAAATGTTGAAAAATGCGGGGCTAACTCTCGTACTTTTATGTCAGTGTAAAACTTATATCACCGAGAAATAAAGTCCCGCGAACACGCCTGCGACTATCGCCATTACAGCCACCGCCGCAAGGCATAGCGCGATATGCCCGAAAGTATAATACTTCGGCTCCTTTTCCTCGGGGACGGGCGCGAGCGGCACCGTTGTCTGCACGGGAGCAGGTGCGGGTGCGCTGATCGGCGCGTCGTTGAGGAGATTTGTCGGCTGCGGGGCAGGTGCGGCTTCCGCGCTGTTTGCGGAGTATTCCGATGTGGGCGCGGGCTGGGGTTCCGTTACGGGTTCGGAGGCAGGTTCGGTTACGGATTCAGCGGCGGGTTGAACTTCCGACTGTGCCGAAATGGGAGCACTATTCTCTGAAACGGATGCGTTATTTTCAGCCGAAACAGGCTCCGCTGCGGGCTGGATGGGCGTCTGAACCGCCGCAGGCGCTGTTCCTACGGGCTGAGAAACCGCCGCGGGAGCTACGTTGGGATTGTTTGTGCGCTTGCCGCAGAATGTGCAAAAAAGCGCGTTGTTATCTAACTGTTTGCCGCACTGTGAACAAAACATATTTATTATCCTTTCTATAAAAGCGTTAAACCGTAAGGCCGCTGTTGTTTCTTACATGGTCGAAGAGATACTGCTGTGCCACGCCCTCTGCCCCCTCGGTGCACTCGGGCAGGCCGTTCGGGTAGAACTGCGCCATAAGGCGCTTTACCCACACGTCCTTCGGGAAAGCGTCAAGCTTGTGGAAAGCGAACAGCAGAACGCAGTCCGCGACCTTATCCCCGACGCCGACTATCTGCTTCAGCTTTTCGCGGGCAGGGTCGAGGGGGAGGGAGTTTATCTCGTCGAAATCCACAACTCCGCTGTTTACCTTTTCAACGGCGTCGCAGATATATCTTGCGCGGAACCCCGCGCGCAGCGGTGTGAGATCCTCGGGGGTTATCCCGCGGAGCCTTTCGGCGGTGGGGAATGAATACGCCCCGCCGATGTCCTCGCCGAAGCTTTCGCAAAGCCTGCCGATTATCCCCGATATACGGGGGATGTTGTTGTTCTGCGAGATGATGAAGCTTATCAGCGTTTCGAACGGCTCCTGCCGCAGTATCCTTATCCCGCCGGAGGAAGCGCAGGCTCTGCGCAGGGTTTCGTCCGCGGAAAAGCGAGATATGTAGGCGGAGTAATCTGTATCAAGGTCGAAATAGCGCTCCCAGATGGGGATGTCGCTTTCGGGGATATTGTGCAGGGTGACTTCGTCGCCGCTTTGCGTAAGGG
>CAVIFG010000115.1:0-3672 GCA_963641955.1 Escherichia coli | reverse complement strand
ACAATATATATACAAAATCAAGACCGCGCGCCGTTCTTTCAGATAGTTTTCATTTTCTGCGGCGCGTGCTTTGTTCGTTTGTGATAAATATGAAAGGGTAACAAAATGAAAGAAAGCATTCTCACCATACCGATAAACGAAGTGTTTGAGCCGCGGGAGGGCTGTCCCATCTGCGCGATGAGAAACTCCGTTGAGGAGCACATCAGCGAATACATAATGGGCGCGGCGATGATGGAGCCGGATGTCCGCATGGAAACAAACAGGCTCGGCTTCTGCCACACGCATTTCAACAGCCTTTTAAGGCAGAAAAACCGCCTTTCCCTCGGGCTTATGCTCAACACCTACCTTGCGACGGTGCGCGGAGAAGTGTTTGAAAAGAAGAGCATATTCTTCACCAAGGGCGCAAAGGCGAAGAAAGCAAGCGAGATAGAGGAAACTTGCTTTGTTTGCAGCAAGGTGGACTGGGGCGTTGATCATATGCTGGAAACGGTGTTCACCATGTTCCGCGACGACCCCAAGTTCAGGCAGCTTTATTCGCAGCAGCAGTACATCTGCGTGCCGCATTACAACCTGCTGATGTCCAACGCGGCGAAGAAGCTCAGCAAGAACGACCTCAACGACTTCGTAAAGGCGACGGACGCGCTTATGGAAACCTACATAAAGCAGCTCAACAGCGACGTTGGCGAATTCTGCGACAGTTTCGACTACCGCAACGCGGGCAAGCTGCACGACCCCAGCATGGAGCACGTACGCAATTCGATAGAGCGCGCGGTGGAGTTCCTTACTTCCCGCAAGCCCGACGTAAAATAAATTTTATCAAGAAGGAAATAACATGGATATACTGGCAATAGAAAGCTCCTGCGACGAAACCGCAGCGGCGGTCATCCGCGACGGCAGGGAGATAATCTCCTCCGTGGTGGCGACACAGATAGAAGAACACAAGCTTTACGGCGGCGTTGTGCCCGAGATAGCCTCCCGCAGGCATTGCGAGAGCATCGTTGCGGTGGTAGGCGAAGCCCTCGAAAAGGCAGGAAAGACCGCCGAGGAAATAGACGCGATAGCGGTAACATTTGCGCCGGGGCTTATCGGCGCGCTGCTTGTGGGCGTTAATTTTGCAAAGGGGCTGGCGTTTTCGCTGAACAAGCCGCTTATCCCCGTGCACCATATACGCGGTCACATCGCGGCGAACTACCTTGCGCACAAGGAGCTTGAGCCGCCCTATATGTGCTTGGTCGCTTCCGGCGGACACAGCCACATCGTAAAGGTGAAGAGCTATACCGAGTTCGAAACCATCGGCAGGACCGTCGACGACGCGGCGGGAGAAGCCTTTGATAAGGCGGCGCGGGCGATGGGATTTCCGTACCCCGGCGGCGTGCACATCGACAATGCCGCGAAAACGGGCGACAGGAAGAAGTACACCCTACCGCACCCCAAGACCGCGAACCCGTATGATTTCAGCTTTTCGGGCTTAAAGACCGCGGTGGTGAACCTTGTGCACAATACCGAGCAGAAGGGCGGAGAGATAGACGTAAACAGCCTTGCAGCGTGCTTCCAGTACACCGTGAGCGATATACTGACGAACAAGTTCATCGCGGCGGCAAAGGAAAACGGCTGCACAAAAATCGCGATGGCGGGGGGCGTTGCGGCGAACAGCGGCCTGCGCGAAATGCTTACAAAGCGCGCGGAAAAGAACGGCATGACGCTGTATATCCCGCCGATATCCCTCTGCGGCGACAATGCGGCGATGATAGGCTGTCAGGCGTATTATGAGTACCTTGCGGGGCACGTTGCGGGGGCGGATCTGAACGCCGTGGCAACGATGAAGCTTGACGATGTAAAGTGGTGACGATATGGGAAAGAATTTGGTTTTGGTGGGAATGCCCGCCTGCGGAAAATCTACAATAGGCGTGCTGGCGGCAAAGGCGCTGGGCTATCGCTTTATAGACGCCGACCTTGTTATACAGGAGGAAACGGGAAAGCTTTTGCAGGAGATAATCGACGAGCAGGGGCTTGACGCATTCTGCATCGCGGAGGAGCGCGCGATATGCTCCATCACCGTGCAGGAGAACGCCGTTATCGCCACCGGCGGAAGCGCGGTGTACAGCCGCACGGCTATGCTGCACCTTAAAGAGCACGGCATAGTGTATTATCTCTCCCTCCCCACGGAGGAGGTAAAGAAGCGCCTTTACAACATAAGATCCCGCGGAATCGCAATGCGGCGTGGTGACACAATAGAGGATGTTTTTGCGCGCAGGCGTGCGCTCTACGAGGAATATGCGGATATCACGATAGACTGCCTTGGCAAGGACATAGAGCAGCTTGTAGAGGAGATAACCGACTATCACAGAACGGTGAACAGGGGCTGAAAGGAGCGGCAATGGCTGAGGAAAACGAAGCGGTAATAGGCATTATCCCCGACGGCGGACGCGTGCGCAGTTTTAAGGATATATGTATGCGCATAGGTCTGATGATGGTGGTGGTATTTGTATCGAGGGGCGTCTGCACGGTGCTGCTGTCGCTGATATACCCGATGTTCGAGGAGATGGACGTTACGGCGGCATATGCGGTGCAGTCGGTGTTCTCGTTGGTGTTTCTGTATCTTATCCCCATGACGGCGGCGGTGCTGCTTCTGAAAGAACCGAAAAAGGGCACCTGCGCGAGGATATATTCAAAGCCGAAGTATTTCGGGCGGGCGATGGGAATGTTCCCCGCATTTTACGGGCTGGCGATAGCGACAAACCTGCTTACCATGCTGGTGGGGCAGCTGTTCACGAACACCGACCTTAACAAGTCGTTCAACACCGTGAACGACCTTCAGGCGGCGAATATGCAGTGCGCGGTGATACTTTTCGTGCAGCTTGCGGTGATAGCGCCGCTGTTCGAGGAATTCTGGTTCCGCGGCGTTGTTATGGAGAGCCTGCGGCCCTACGGAAACGGGTTTGCGATATTTGTTTCGGCGTTCCTGTTCGGGCTTACCCACGCGAATTTTCAGCAGTTTTTCTATGCTTTCGTGCTGGGCATATGCCTTGGCTACATCGCGCAGGCTACGCAGAGCATAGTAACCACCACGATAATGCACGCGATGTTCAACAGCATTTCGGGGCTGCTGCTTCTGCTGGCGACGGATGAGAGCGTCGGGGATTACCTTATGGCATCGCAGAGCGGGCAGGAGGCGGAAAAGACACCCATGGTCATAGTTTATCTTGTTTTCCTGCTGTTTATAATGCTGCTGATGGCGGTGGGCGTTATCATGGCGATATTCAAGCTGCGGAAGATAAAGAAGTACCGCGTGCCCGAGGTCTGGGAGGAATATCCCGTGCGCAGGCGATGGGGTGTGTTCTTCTCGAGGGCTTCAGTGATAGTTATGCTGGTGCTCGCGGCGGATACTTTTACGTTCAGATTTATAACTAACGCGATTTACAGCTTGTTAAATCCGCTTGTAAAATAACTCGCAGAATAACAATTGCATAAAAAGACAAGAGCGGCTGACCACAACCGCTCTTGTCTTTTATGGAGGGTCTATCCTATTCCGGGGAGGGGACGCCCCGGAAGCCGTTGTCAGAGCGCCGCGAGGTAGTCCTCTACAACATCGCAGGCGTTGATGGGAGATACGTCGAATTTATTGAGCAGGTCCGCAAAGCGGGCTATCTCCTCGCTGTCGCAGCATATATC
>CAVIFG010000114.1:0-7056 GCA_963641955.1 Escherichia coli | reverse complement strand
GGCGGCGTATGGACGGAAATCGGCTTGCTATACATGATAATGAATATGTTCAGCGGCAAATCCTACGGTATTGTTATTGATGGAATGGTCGGTGAGAAATTTCTGATCGTGGTATCCTGCGCAGTACTGCTGCTGTGCGGAGTGTATACTTTGGTGATGGCGTCCCGCGAGGACAAGCGCAGAAAGAGCGAGGAATAATTTGTGCAATATTTATAAATTTTCTTCCGTGTGTTAGTATCTTTTACGCATTGACGATAAGGCAGTTTTATGGTATCATATTATTATGAGCAGTTGTAAACGTTTGCATTTGGATTGCGGCTGCCTTGCCGTTCCGCACAGAATCGGCGCTTTAGGGAAGAGCGCGTGGGCGGATGTTTCGGCAATATAATGGGAGGAAAATTTATGGATCTTTTTAAGAGGGCTGCCGCTTCGGCGCTGTGCATTTGCATGGTGCTTTCGGTATGCGGCTGTGCCGACGAGGGTACGGGCGGAGGTACCGCGCCGTCCGCTCCGACTGTAACGACTACTGTCACCACGACCACCGAGGACGACGAGCTTGTAAATCCCGTTGACGTAAAGGACATCGACATTGAACCCGCGGATTTCAGCAGTGTTACGCTTGAAACGCCCGTGCTAAAATATCTCGGCTGTTACGACGTCACCACTGCGGCGGACATCAAGCCCGCATGGAAGCTTTATCAGCAGACCTACGCGGGGGATTACTACGACGCCGCCACCGACAGCTACGTTTATCCGGACGGCCTTGAAAAGCCTATTTCCGTAAAGGTGGTAGGCTCCGCGCAGATACTGGATACGCTGACCACGCTGATACAGTCGGATGAATCCCCCGACCTTGTGGATAAGGCGGACAACAGCTATCCTTATCTCATGTCGAAGAATTCCTACGAGGATCTTACACCGTACATGGATATGACCGCGCCCCAGTGGGTGGATCTCCAGAAGTACATAGACCGCTACGAATATAACGGCAAGCACTATTATTATCCGTGGAGCTACGATGTATCTCCCCAGTACCTGTTCTACAACAGAAAGCTGTTCGACGAGTATGGCATCGACGATCCCGCAGAGCAGTGGAAGAATGGCGAATGGACATGGGATACGTTCCTTTCTGCAATTCAGACGTTCGTTTCCAAGTCCGGCGACGACAGAACTCTCGGCGTTTACGGCGCATATCTCACCGATAACTTCATCGCTTCCACCGGCACGATGCTGATAGGCAAGGACGAAAACGGAAAGTTCGTTTGCAACCTCAAGAACACCTCGGTCGAGCGCGCAGCAACATGGCTCGACACCAACCTCCGCCGCACGGGTCTTGCGAGAATAGACTACTACGGCGAGTACAACAATGTTGCCACAGCCCCGCTGGTGAACGGTCTTTCGGCGTTCCAGACCATGGGCGGATGGATATTTGCAAACTACTGCAAGGAATATCCCGATGAGGACATCTTCCTTGTTCCTTTCCCCCGCGACCCGAATGCGGACGATTACTATTACAGAACATCCACTTTCGGCTACCTTGTTCCCAAGGGCGCGAAGAACATACAGGGTGCGGCGTGCTTTATCAACTGCTGCCGCCTGAGCGTTACCAACGCCGACATGGTAGAAACCACAAAGCAGAGCATGATGAAGAGCAAGAAGTATTCCGAGGAGGAATATGACTTCATGCAGCAGTTCAAGCAGGTAGAGAATTTCAGCACCGTTGTTGATGAAAACTACTGCTTCGACACCGATACATCCGCAATGCTTCAGAATATGCTGACGAATATCGGCATGGATCAGTCCGAGGAACAGCAGTCTTGGACGCAGATGGTTGAATCCTATCTCCCCGTTTACAACGCGGCGCTGGATCAATTCAACTCTCTTCTCGAATAACATTGCATATGCCCCGCCGCGCGCGGGGCATATTTTTTATGGAGCAATAAAGAATTTTTCAACAAAATAACGTCAATATGCATATTAATGGTTGACAATGCGGAACTTATATTGTATAATATTTATATAGGCTAAATTGGGTAATTGTTTTCTGAACATAAACGGAAAGTGCTCATATTATGGTAATAGATATATCCGCGCATCCGTGCGCGGAAAAGTGTTGTCGGATTAGGGGTGTCATTTCGTGGAGATAGAAGATCAGATAGAATGGCTCAAGCCGGAGCGTATCGAAAAGCTCTGCGGCTCGGAAAAGAATATTTTCGGCATCAACCGTATGCTTATTATCGGTATCGGCAAGAACGGCGTAGACTGCGTGCTGCGGTGCAAGCACATAACCGAGCGCCGCTTCGGCACGGACGGAACAAAAATGCGCTTCCTCGGCATAGGCGAAAGCGGCCTGCTGGATAGCTCCGAGTGCTATGGCTCAAGGCTGGCGGATGACGAAAAGCTGTCAATTGTTCCCGAGGATTCGATATATAAATACCTTAACAACCCCGCGCGGCTGCCACAGTATGCCCTCGATTGGTTCGACAGCGGGCTGAAGAATTATTCCCCCGCGACGCCTACCTACGGCCTTACAAAGCGCCAGTGCGGACGTGTGGCGCTGTTCCATTATATAAAGCCGCTTTTCAAGCGGCTGGGGGAGAGCATTTCCGCGTTCGCGGGCACAGACCGCTCGCTTGAGATAGTGATAACCGGCAACCTCGGCGACGCGTTTTTCGGCGGAATGTTCATCGACCTTGCGTATATCATCAAATCGCTGTTTGAGGGCTCCTCGTACCCATACAAGGTAAACGCCATGCTTTTCGCGGGGGACACCGCGGAGCTGTTTGAAACAGATCAGCGCGAACTTGGCAACTACTACGCAAATACAATAATCACGAAAAATGAACTGGATATGTTCCAGGTGAGAAAAGCACGTTTTTCCCAGCGGTATTCAAGTTCTTTCGAGGTCATTTCCGATAAGCCGCCGTTCAGCTCGGTGTTCATCGCGCAGGCGGGGGATAACTACGGCATAACGATAGGCGCCGCTGCGGAGAAGATACTTTCCCGCATGGCAGTGCTGTTTTCAAAGGACGACGACGCAGAGCGCATAATGTCCTACAATATGCTTAAGCCCAACGAACCGCATGATTTCAGATATCTTGCCTTTGATACAAGGGTTACGGAAGTCCCCGTCGGAAAGATACTTTCCTACCTCTCCGTAAAGGTGTTCACGGTGTTCAACAGGCTGTTGAACAAAAACAGCGTTGGCCAGAGCCAGCTCGGGCAGTATGCCTCGCAGGTAACGCCAAACGCCATGTATCTCGCCTCCAAGGCGGGAAGCATTCCCGAGCTTGAGTTTGACGAAAAGGTAAACCCGACGTTCTCGCCACGCGCGCTTAAAATAAGCAGCGACAGCTCCATGAATTATGTCGAGGACTGGCTGAAAAAGATCGTCGACCTCACTGCAGCGGGGGCGGAGCAGTGCCTGCCGGATATAACCGACGAAATAATCACCACCTGCGAAAATGCGAAGAACGACCTTTCCAAGGGCCCGTTCTATGCGATAGAAATAATCAAAAAATGCCTTGCGGAACTCCGCGTGGCGATGGCGAAAATAAAGAGCGACGCCGACGATATGCGCGAGCAGATAGAGCGCTCCCGCGGGCTCTGCAGCAGCGCGTACATGAAGGTCAAGACATCCGCACTGTTTGCGGGTAAGGCTGCGGAGCAGTACATCGAGGAATTGAAGGATTTCGCAGAGTACAGCAGGGAATACCGCACGTCCGACGCGCTGATGGAAATGTACCGCAGGATGTACGATAAATTCAACGATTATCTCGAAAACACGCTGAACAAAAAGGCGGAGATGTTCGAAAAGATAGCGGTGAACCGCGCGGCAATAATCGACAGACTTACGGAGGAGCGGGACGATACCGTTGTCCGCGACGCATTCTCCATGGCTGACCCCGCCGTGCGCGGCAAGCTGGATGAGCTGGTAGAGCAGCTTTCCGAGGAGGCGCTTGCGAAGTCGTTCAAGAATTCGCATATACTTGAGCTTCCCGAGGATGACGAAACGGCTCTTGCAAGAGAAATGGCGGAGATAGTTACGGAGCTTTTCCGTCCGCTGCTCAGCATGAAATACAACGAGATGTGTGCGTTCTTCGGCATAGAAAACGCCATCGGAAACGGGCTTGAGCGCTGCCTTGAGCAGGCGGAGGTAACAGTCCCCGTTGCGGACGATTTCCCGCTGAACAGGGTCATCTGCCCGAAGAGTACGGACATGAAACAGATCGCTCCGATACGCTCCGTACACAGAAGCATAAACTACATCTGGAACGCTTCCGTGCTTAACTACACCGCCGAGGTAGTGCAGATACGCGGCGGCGTTAAGCTGGAAGAATTCAAGGACTACGAAAAATGGGAGAATATGCGCTACGCTTACGTCAACGACTCCCTCAAAAAGCACGGCATCCACATTTTCACCTGACTTTTCCGAAAGAATTTCAAAACTGAATGAGATCAAACAATTTATCTGAAGGCGTACTTGTGTTTGACCGATATTACAGCACGAAGCCGCGGTTTTTCGCCGCGATCCTTAAAAAGATACTGCTTTCCTGCTGCATCACGGTCTTTTGTATGCTGTATATCGTAACCGAATACGAACTGCCCGCGGGACTTGGTTTCGCCGCGGGCGTTTCGGCGTTTTCGGCTTTAATTTTCTCGGTGGCGTTCGCGTTCATAAAGAAGCGTTACGCCATCCCCGCCATGATTGTTGTCTGCGGCGCAGCTGCATGGAAATTTCACGAGCCGCTGTGGGACAAGCTGTCCTATTTTGCGGACGCGGCAATGCTTACCGTGGAGGGGCGGTTCCTTTATCCGAGGGGATATCTCTTCCATGACGCCGCGGCGCTGACGGCGGACAACCCGCTGTATATCGAGGGCATACGCTTTGGAACGGCGCTGCTGTGCGCTGTTTTCGCGTTAGTGACCGCCGCGGCGGTTTCGGGGAGAGTGCGCGTGCTTCCGCCGGCGCTGCTTTTCACGGCGCTGTGTGTTCCGCCGCTTATCGGCGAAACGCTTGAGCTGAACATATGGTTCATCCCCGCCGTGGCGTTTCTGTTCGGCACGGCTGCAATATCGCTAGGGTATTCACAGGGGCTGGTGATAGATAATGCAAGCGCGCGGGAATACCGCAGAATGCTCCCGCGGGAAAACAAAAAGCTGAAACGCGGCGCAGAAAAGGCGGGCTATCTGAAGCGCATAGAAATGAAGGAGAACAGCTATTCGAAATACTTCTCCTCGGCGATGTACTGCGCGGCGGTTTTCTCCGCCATCGGCATGATCGCGTATTCCGCGCTCGGCGGCGGAACGGGCATAGACTACACCGATTTCTATGATTTTGTGACGGGTCTTGGCGGTTCGGGGATAACCACATCGCCGTTCGAAAGCGGCCCTGTTTCGGAGTACTTCACGTCCCCCGAGGTAGAGTATCATCAGACTGCGAACGGGCTTAGCATAACCTCCCCGGGAACGGGAGAACAGAACATAATCCGCGTCACCTATTCCGGCGAGAAGCCGCTGTACCTGCGCGGCGATATCGGCGTGGACTTTACGGGAACATCCTGGACGTCCCCCGTGAACGACCTCCCCACGGCATGGAGCGGCACGCTCAGCGAGCGCTACCGCCCCGTTGAACAGCGCGTGGTGCGCTCGGTTATAGACGCCCTTGGCGCTGACCCCGACAGCTGCGTGGAATTGTCGGATGTGGCGATAGATTACCTGTGCGAATCCTCCGTTGTGTTCCTGCCGTCCTACACGGCGGATCATACCTACTACGGCTCGGAGGTGTTCGATGTTTACGGGGACGTTGTTGTCCGCGTTAATGACGCATACGGAAACGTAAACAGGGTTCAGTGCACCGCACTTGTGCCCGCGTATACGGATACGGACAGCTCCACGGGCGGCTTCGAGTATCTTGAAATGATACTGAGCCTGTTCAGGCGCGGCGGCATAACTGTCGACGGGATATATCCCTCCGTTGTGGGCGAGCTTTCAGATACCGAGGGGCTTATCGGCAGCTATGGCAGTTTCGTAAATTCAACGTACCTGTCCGTCCCCGCCGAGTACAGCGAACCGCTGCGGCAGTTTATGGATGAAAGCGGTATCTCGGATATGCTTGCGGAAGTCAAGAGCGAATATGATAACACCTCCGAGTATAACTATTCCGCCGCGAAGATCATCGCGGATTATTTAAGGGAAAACTACACCTACTCGCTCCGCGCGAATAACGACCCCGAAGCTCCTGTGTTTAGCTTCCTCAACGATACGCACAGCGGTCACTGCGCGCTGTATGCAAGCGCGATGACGCTCATGCTCCGCGAAAACGGAATACCCGCGCGATACTGCACGGGATTTGCAGTCGACCCCTCCCGCGGCGACGGCGTTCAGACCATGAAAGCAAAGAACCTGCACGCGTGGACGGAGGTGTATCTCGGCGAGCTGGGCTGGGCGACATTCGACCCGACAAGCTCCTCGGTATACCCGAGCACAGGCACACGTCCCGTCGAGGCATCCGAAAGCACTTCTTCCGTGATATCCTCCGAAACATCCGATGAAGTAATTTCCTCCGAGGTTTCTTCCGCGGAGAGTTCATCCGAAACATCCGCTTTGGAAACCACCGATACCACTGCGCCCGATATTGCTGAAAACAACGGGATAAGCTTCAGGGACGTGCTTCCGTATATCATTATCCTGCTTGCTGCGGCGGCGCTGGCGGCTGTTATCGCGTACTGCGTGCACCTTTACAAAAAGCTCGGCCGCAGGGCGGAAGCGGCGCTTTACGATATGGCGGAGGGAAGGGTTGAGTCCCTGCTGATTTATGAGAAGCTGCTTTCTGTGGCAGAGCTTATGGGCGTATCACCGAAAAAAGGAGAGCTCCCCGCCGACTTCTTTGAGCGAATTGATAAGGCATTCGGAACGGGACTTTGCAACATCGTTGAGGAGCTGGAGAGCGTTGCATTCGGCGGTGCCGACGATCACCGCGGGACGCTTGCATACCAGCTTGACATAATGTACAGAAATGTTTGCGCACATTCGTATATTCTGCGAAAAATAAAG
>CAVIFG010000113.1:0-7085 GCA_963641955.1 Escherichia coli | reverse complement strand
ATTACATACATATTTATTTTAACATATTCTTATGGTAAATACAAGTGCCTAATTAAAAAATGTGTCAGCCCTCGTAAACCGTCCATGTGGAAAGCAGGTCGGGATTTTCAACAGTCGCGCCGGAAATGTTGAGAGTATACACGCCGGGTCGTGCAGCCTCCAAAGCTGAGAGATCCGGCGGCAGGATAAATTCATCGCCATTTTCCTGCGTCAGCACTATCCCCTCGCTGTCCGCGGAGGTTATCCTGCCGAAAATCTGCTGCCTGTCGGAAAGGTCGCCGTCGGATGTCCTGTAAGACACCCCCGCCAGCATGGTCTTGCCGACAATGTTCTCAAATGTTATCTCCATCTCAGCCACCGATATGATCTTTCAGTGCGGAAATCAGCGCGTCTATCTCCTCGTCGGTGCCTACGGTTATGCGAAGGCGGTTGTCGATGCGCGGCTTCGAGAAATAACGCACATAAATATCGCGGGTCTTGAGGTACTCGCAAAGCTCCTTTGCGCGGAATTTATTATGCTCGGCGAACACGAAGTTCGTGGAGCTTTCCGCAACGTCAAACCCGAGTTTACGAAGTTCCTCTGTGAGCCTTGTCCTTGT
The DNA here is from genome assembly GCA_963641955.1 of Escherichia coli. Classification (GTDB taxonomy): domain Bacteria; phylum Bacillota; class Clostridia; order Oscillospirales; family Ruminococcaceae; genus CAG-115. Next base: position 6,486 of record CAVIFG010000113.1, on the reverse strand, counting down.
TGCAACGACTCTTGCGACGGTATCGCGGAAATACTTATCATCCTCGACGGAAGCAATGCCCGCTTCGATGGCAACGCTGTCCATGGGATAGGAATTATAGCTGTCCTTCGCAGCGTACAACGCGGAGATGATCTCCTTGTTGCCCATGGCGTAGCCTATTCTCATGCCAGCCATGGAACGGCTCTTGGAGAATGTGCGGGTTATGACAAGGTTTTCGTATTCCGAAAGGAGCGGGAGCGCGGTGGTGCCGCCGAAATCGACGTATGCCTCGTCCACGATGACAACGCTGTCGCGGTTGGCGTCGAGTATCTTTCGGATAAAATCAAGCCCCACGCCTATGGATGTGGGCGCGTTCGGATTCGCGATAACAACGCCGCCGTTGGGGCGCGCGTAATCCTCCGCATGGATTCGGAAATCCTCGTCGACGGGTATCGTTTCGTAAGGAATTTTCAGCATCTCGCACCAGACGGGATAGAACGAATATGTGATATCAGGGTAGATTATCGGCTTGTCGGAGTTGAAAAACGCGCGGAAGCACTGCGCAAGAACATCATCCGAGCCGTTGCCCACGAACACATTTCCACGCTCCAGTCCGTGGTACTCCGCGAGCTTCGCAGCAAGCGGCGTCGCGTTTGCGTCGGGATATTTTTTCAGGCAGCCGCTGTTGAAATGCGAAACTATCTCCTGAACCGCCGGCGACGGCGGGTATGGGTTTTCGTTGGCGTTAAGCTTGATAAAATCCTTTTTGTCGGGCTGCTCGCCCGCAACATACGGCTCGATTTTTATAAGATTATCTCTCCAGCTCATAAAAAATCCTTTCTTCGGGACAGTCCGATGATGTCGGTAATTCCGCTCGGAATATCCCCGTACACAAAAGCGCGGCGGGTGACGTAAAAGTCAATCCGCCGCGCATTCGTTTTACCCGTTCGGCCGCAAGTGCGGTCAAACGAAATTATTGCGCATTTTCAGTCAAAATCCGAAAACGGGATCATTCTGCGTCATCGTCATCTTCAAGCGAGAACTCGAGATGCTGACCGCAGTTGGGGCAGTCCATTCCGCCCGAAGCAGCCTGCTCATAGTCGAAGCGGATAGTGTTGTTGCAAGCGGGGCAGGTGGTTTCGTACATCTCGTCCAGCTCGTCGTCGTAATCCTCGTCCTCGTCGTAATCGTAGTCGTCGTCATCAATGTCGTAAACTTCATCCTCGAGGTCAGATACGCTTTCCTCAAGATCAGTCATGACAGACGCAACATCGTCAAGCTCTTCGTCAACTTCCGCAAGATTGTCTGCGATATCCGTGAGGACATCGAGAATAGCGGAGATGACCTTGTCGTTTACGTCAAGACCCTCTGCGAGTCCCTTGATGTAGGATACCTTTTCACCGATAGTCATAGCAATACTTCCTTTCGTGTCGGAACAGTCCCCTGTAAGCGGAAATGCTTACTTAACTCTTTCCATGTATTCGCCGGTTCTTGTATCGATACGGATAACCTCGCCCTCGTTGATGAAGAGGGGAACGCGGATCTCCGCACCTGTTTCGAGCGTAGCGGGCTTGGTAGCGTTTGTCGCTGTGTTGCCTGCAAAGCCGGGATCGGTCTGAGTAACCTGAAGCTCAACGAAGTTCGGAGGCTCAACGCCGAATACCTTGCCCTTGTAGGACAGGATCTTACATACCATGTTCTCCTTAACGAACTTGAAGCTGTCGCCGAGATCGGACTCGTTTACGGGAACATCCTCGTAAGTCTCGGGATCCATGAAGTGGTACAGATTGCCGTCGGAGTAGGTGTATTCCATATCCTTTCTCTCAACGTAAGCGGTGGGGAACTTGGCGGTAGGGTTGTAGGTCTTTTCAACCACGGAACCTGTGATAACGTTTCTTACCTTTGTTCTTACGAAAGCCGCGCCTTTGCCGGGCTTAACGTGCTGGAACTCGATAATCTGCATTACGTTACCGTCTTCCTCGAATGTCATGCCGTTTCTGAAATCTCCTGCTGTGATCATAGTAGGACCTCCAATTAATTTTTTATAATAACTTCTTTTACGGAATACCGCGTTTTCGCGCCTACTCCGTCGGAATATAGACCGTCTTATTTATTTTACCCTATTTACGGCATTTTTTCAAGTCCTTTTTATAAAAAAAACGAAATTTTATATCCGAATAAGGTTTGTTGTGGTGTCAGACAGGATATTGCACCCGTTTTCGGTTACTTCTGCCATTGTTTTTATGCGCACGCCGTACATTTCGGGGATATACACCGCGGGTCCCACGGAAACCACCATGCCTGCGCGGAGCATTGCGGTGCTTTTCTGGGATATGTCGGGAAGCTCATGCGGCTCCATGCCGACGCCGCTGCCCAGCCCATGGGTGAAGTATTTGTCCGCACCCCATGCGTTCAGCGTGCTCCTTGCGACGCTGTCCGCAACTTTCGCATTGACGCCGGTGCGCAGCGCTTTCAGCGCGTCGTGACCCGCACAGTAAACGGCGTTGTAAGCCTCCTCCTGCGCGCGGGGAATGCGTCCCACGGCAAGCGTCCGCGCCATCCTTGCGCAGTATCCGCCGTATTTCGCGCCGAAATCCAGAACCAGCATATCGCCGTCGCATATTTCCCTGTCGGTTGGCACGGCGCAGGGGCAGGCGGAATTTTTCCCCGAGGCGGCGATAATGCGCCCCGCAAGCTCCTCCGCGCCGCATTCCAGCAGCGAGCACGCCAACATGGCGGCAACGCGCTTCTCGGTCATGCCCTTGCGTATCCTGCCAAGCAGGCGTTCGAACGCCCTGTCAGCGATATTCTGCGCGGCGGCGATAAGCTCCACCTCTTCGCAGGATTTTACCATGCGCATGGCGGATATCGTATCGGAAAGCTTCTGCGAAGCCTGCACCTCGGTGTAATTCAGCATCCCGCGGTACGCCGCAAGCTCTGAAACGGTGATATGCTCCGCCTCGGCGGCAATGCACCTGATGTCATACCTGAACAGCATATCCAGCAGCTCGCCGCTGATATCGTCCATCCTTACAACGGTGCAGCCGCGGGCAAGCTCCCTCGCCTGCTCGAAATAAAGGCCGCTTACTATGTAAAGGCACTCGCTCTTGGTCAGCAGTATAACTCCGTCCTCGCAGCCCCAGCCGCAGAGGTAACGCTTGCTGACGGGGGAGGTTATCAGCGCGGCGGTGTGTTCGTCGGGAAGTATCCCCGCAAGCTCCGCCGTCCTGCCGTCAGTGTTCATCCGCGCCACCGAGCATATTGTACAGCGCGTACAGCGCCAGCATATAGCTTAGCTTGCCGAAGCCCGCGATGGTGCCCCTGCAAACCGGCGCGATAACGCTGTTCTTGCGGAATTCGTCGCGGCTGTTCACGTTGGAAAGATGAACCTCTATAACGGGTATCTTTATCGCCGCGATGGCGTCGCGGATGGCGTAGCTGTAGTGCGTGTACGCGCCCGCGTTGAGGATGACCCCGTCGCAGTCAAGGCGCGACTCGTGCAGCCTGTCGATAAGTCCGCCCTCGGAATTGCTCTGATAGAATGCGGTTTCGACCCCCAGCTCCTTTGCCTTGGCGAGTATCTCGTCATTGATGGACTTGAGCGTATCGCCGCCGTAGATGGCAGGCTCACGCTCACCGAGAAGATTGAGATTAGGGCCGTTCATTATCAGTATTTTTTTCATATGATTACCCCCGTTATATTTCAGGATTTTTTATTCAGCCTTGAAAGCTCCATTATCCGCCTGTACCCGGGATCCACTGCTTCCAGCTTATCGCTGACAGCCTTTTTCTGCTCGGGCGTGCCATGGTGTAAGTAGTAGTTATTGGTGAATTCCTCGCCGAGCGTAACGATATCCCCGTTTTTGCGCGTGTAATACTCCCGCGGGAAATACAGCCGCTTCATCACCGCGCATATTTTCGCGGATTCCTCCGGCGTGAAATCAACGGAAATATCGCTGACATGGCGCGTTCCATCTTCAAGCACCCTGTACACAAGGTCTATGCTTACGGAAAGGGTCATTATGTCCTTTGAAACCTCTGGTTTCGGCAACTTGAAATCATAAACGATATCGTACCGCTGCACCACTCCGCCCGCATAAAGCGCGCCGTTCTCAAGCTTCGGACTGCCGAGATCAAACGCCTGCCGATTATGGCTGATAAACACGAACATCGTATTATCCATGACCTTTTTATCCGCCGTAATCCACAGCGAAACACCATTCTGATAAGCCGACATATCCACAAGCTCGCTGTGCGGGAAGCCATGCTCCGCAACGCGCTGAAGCGAAAGCCCCAGCCCATTCATAAGCCTGTCCCTGCCGACAAGCGGAAGCTCGCGGTGATATTTCTTTGCAAACTCGTCGAAATTCGGCTCGGGGGCGCAGATATCGTCCACCATGGAAAGCAGCCTGTCGCCCTCGTACTGTACGGTGCGCGCACCCTGCGCGGGAAGAACGCCTGCTTTTCGGTAGGCGTCGCAGAGGACGCCCTTTGCAAACTGATGATTGGCAAGATATGAGTTGTTATTGTAAAACAGCCCCACCTGCCCCTGATTCATCTTGCGGGACATGGAATGTTCTCCGCCGTTCATGCCGTCCTCGGCGAGCAATTCTTCCACCCGGGGGATCAGATACCTGGTTATCGCTTCCTCGGCTGCGTTGAGATGATGCTGCTCCTCCTCGCAGGCGGAGAGATAGCACAATATCTGATTGTTTATGCACTTCATCGCATAGGAAAGCGATTTATCACTATATACTGCCATAGCCCGCCCCTGTTACAGCGACTCGAAATAGCGCTTCATTGTTGCGGCGTCCTCCGCCTGTGTGCCGTCGGACTCGCAGATTATGGACGGCTGCATTCCGCGCTTGTGTATTTCTTCCATAAGCGGCTCGAAATCGGGACCGTACACGAAATCATCAAAGGTAAGGTGGCGCTTTTCACCGCCGGTGGTGTATTCTATCTTGCTGAAATGGATGTGCATATTTGAAAGCCGCTCGAAGCCAAGCTTGTTTTCGATAAGGTCGAGCATGGCTGCATAGTCCTCCCGCGACTTTATGCCGCCGAGGGTGCGGGCGTTAAGGTGCCCGAAATCCACCGTGGGTAGAAATCTCTCGTCCACGCCGCAGAGCTCCAGCACCTCTTCAAGAGTACCGAGCTGGTTTATCTTGCCCATCGTTTCGGGGCAGATGATGATGTCGGACAGACCCGCCTCATCAAGTGCCGCCTGCGAACGCCTGAGCGTATCCGCCGCAAGGGCTGTCGCTTCCTCGCGGGATATTTTCGAGCAGCTTCCCGAATGGACGACTATCTTCCTCGCCCCGACGGACTTTGCCGCCTGCGCCGATTGGAGGATATAATCCACGCTTTTGAGCCGCGTTTCCTCCGTCACGGAAGAAAGCGAGATGAAATACGGCGCATGGAGCGTTACATTTATCCCGTGCTCCTTCGCAAGGGACGGGAGAAGCTCCGTTGTTGCAGCGCTTATGCGCACGCCCCTGCCGCATTCAACTTCATATCCGTTAAGTCCCATCGAGCTAAGATACTCCGGGAGATCCTGCGGGAACTTACGCTTGCCCCAGCTTATGGAATTGCCGCCCGGTCCGAATGATATCGCCATTATTTCAACTCCAGTTTCGAATAATCCCTGTGAAAGACAACGCTCTCCAGCCGCCTTTTAAGGCGGAACGTCCATGTTTTCTCAAGATGGAACGGCTCAACAAGCACCGTCCTTACGCCTTTAAGGTTTCCCGCCATAACATCCGTAAAGATCTGATCGCCGACGACAAGGGTTTCCTCCCTGCCGACGCCCATAGCCTTCATCGCGCGGGTTATGCCGAAAGTAAGCGGCTTTGCGCCGTTCGCCGTGAACTCCAGCCCCAGCATTGCCGCCAGCGGCGCCACGCGCTTGTTTGTGTTGTTGGAAACCACGCGCATTTTTATCCCCAGCGCCCGCATTTCGTCGAGCCACTCGGTCACGCCCTCCTCCGCAGCGGGGTTTCCGTGCATGGAAAGCGTGTTGTCCATGTCCAGCACAAGCGCCTTTACATGGTTCTTTTCAAGAAAATCCGCGTTTATCTGCAAAACGCTTTTCAGCCAGAAAGTCGGCTTAAACAGCATAGCCACCTCATATTCTTACATACAATTAAAGCGGGCATAATCTGCCCGCCTCAATCGTCGATTTTAAGTAGCACAAGGCAAACTCTAAATCAGATAAGTTCCGAATCAGAACTTGCGCTTGCGAGCAGCTTCGGACTTCTTCTTACGTTTTACCGAAGGCTTTTCGTAATGCTCTCTTTTACGAACTTCAGCAAGAACGCCGTCCCTTGCGCATGAACGCTTGAAGCGCTTGAGAGCGGTATCAAGAGATTCATTTTTGCCAAGACGAATTTCTGCCATCTATATTTCCCTCCCTTTGCCATCGGGCATAGGTTATCTACAAAAAAGTAGTTATACAAAAAGTATATATTAGATTATACACCATATATACCATTTTGTCAAGTAGTTATT
>CAVIFG010000112.1:1112-7125 GCA_963641955.1 Escherichia coli | reverse complement strand
TGGTAATATTGATGTTAAAATTGCACAAAAATTAAATTACGATTTTGCACAAAATAAATAAAAACTTATCGGCAAAAAAGGTATAAGCGGGTCGAAATCTGTATATAATAATAGGAAGGTATTTTCCTTGATACATACAGAAGGAGGAACGCCTATGACTCCCCGCGAACGCACCATGCAGAACGAACGCCTGATACTGTGCGAATTTGCGTGCAGGTCTGAGGATACAAAGGGCAGAGCGCGCCCGGAGAAGCCCGACGAATTCCGCACGGATTTCCAGCGGGACCGCGACAGGATTATCCACTGCAACGCATTCCGCAGGCTGAAGCATAAGACGCAGGTGTTCCTTATCCCGCATTCCGACCACTACCGCACGCGGCTGACGCACACGCTGGAGGTAAGCCAGATCTCCCGCACCGTTGCCTGCGCCCTCGGGCTGAACGAGATACTCACCGAGGCCATCGCGCTGGGGCACGACCTAGGGCATACCCCCTTCGGGCACGATGGCGAGCGCGTGCTGAACGAACTGCTGCCGAACGGCTTTGCGCATAATTTGCAGAGCAGGCGGGTAGTGGAGGTCATCGAGCGGGACGGCGAGGGGCTCAATCTCACCGCGGAGGTCATCGACGGAATAGTCGGGCACACGGGAAAGGCTTCGCCGCCGCACACGCGCGAGGGCATGGTGGTGCGCTTCTGCGATAAGATTGCATACATCAACCACGATATAGAGGACGCGATACGCGGCGGAGTGCTCACGCAGAAAATGCTGCCGAAAGGCCCGATAGAAGTTCTCGGCGAAACAAAATCGCAGCGCATAACCACGCTGGTGCGCTCCCTTGTGGAGGGCGGCGCCGAAAATATCCACATGGATCCCGTCGTAAAACAGGCGCACGACGAGCTGCGGGCGTTCATGTTCGAGAACGTTTATCATGCGGCTCCGACGATCGCCGAAAAGGACAAGGCGGGGCATATAATCGAATATCTTTTCAATTATTTCAGCGGGCACCCCGAAAAGCTGCCCGAGCTTTACCGTTCCCTTGCGGACAGGTACGACCTCCCCACGGCGATAGGCGACTACATCAGCGGCATGACCGATGATTACGCCGTGGATTATTTCAAGGAGCTCTGCATTCCCAAGGGCTGGAACGGCGGATATATCAAAACATAAATGGTCACAGGAGGCGCGTCACATGGCATTTTCGGAGGATTTCCTGCGGGAACTCCGCGATAACAACGATATCATTTCCGTGGCGCAGAGCTATGTTGAGCTGAAGCGCGTCGGGTCGCGGTATTCCTGCAAATGCCCGTTCCATTCCGACGACAGCCCCTCCTGCGTTTTCTACCCGGATACAAACAGCTTCTTCTGCTTCGGCTGTCATGCCGGCGGCGACGTCGTTACGTTCGTGCGGCTGATTGAAAACCTCGATTATCCCGAGGCGGTGAAATTCCTTGCGCAGCGCGCGGGAATGTCCCTCCCCGAGGACAGGGCGGACGGAAGCGATGTCCTGCGGCGGAAGCTTTATGAAATGAACCGCGTCGCAGGGCGGTATTTTCACGAGAAATTGTTCTCGCCGCAGGGTGCGCGGGGACTTGAGTACCTCCGCAGGCGCGGCCTTTCCGACCATACGATAAAGCGCTTCGGGCTGGGATATGCGGCGGATGATTACCACGACCTGCAATACTATATGCGCTCCAAGGGGTATTCGGATTACGACCTTGCGGACGGCGCGCTGCTGGCGCGGAACAATAACAGGATGTACGATAAATTCCGCGACCGCGTTATGTTCCCGATATTCGACCAGCGCGGAAACGTCGTGGCTTTCGGCGGACGCGCCCTTAAAGAGGGCGAGCGCGCCAAGTATCTCAACAGCGACGAAACCAAGGTTTTTCAGAAGCGCGAGATGCTCTACGCGCTGAATTACGCGAAAAATTCCAAGAAAGATTATTTTATTCTCTGCGAGGGGTATATGGATGTTATATCCATGCATCAGGCGGGATTTGACAGCGCCGTCGCGACGCTGGGCACCGCGATAACCCCCGAGCAGGCAAGGCTCATCGCGCGGATGGGGAAGAAGAATGTCATCCTATCCTACGACTCCGACGCCCCCGGGCAGGCCGCCGCGACCCGCGGCATAAACCTGCTGGCGCAGGTGGGGATACGCGCAATGGTGCTGAAAATGGACGGCGCCAAGGACCCCGACGAGTTCATCAAAAAATACGGCGCGGACGCTTTCGGGCACCTTATCGAAAGCTCTGGAAACGCGATCGATTTCGAGATGGACAAGCTCACCGCAGGGCTGGATATGATGACCGAGGACGGAAAATCCGCGTACATAAAAAAGGCGGTGGGTTTCCTCGCGGGGATAACCAACGAGCTGGACAGAAACATCTACATCTCCCGGGCGGCGCGGCTGTCGGATATTCCCGCGGAAACCGTGCGCACCGCGGTTGATGGCGAGATAAAGCGCCGCAAGCGCCGCAGCGACAAGGATTTCCGACGGGAACTTATCCACCCGCGGAATAACGATAAGATAAATCCCGAGGCGTACAAGCTGCCGCGGGAGGAAAAGGCAGAGCGCGGGATAATCTGCGCGCTCTATCATAACCCCGAAAAACTTGACAGGATCCTCGAAAAATTAACGGGCGGTTTTGTTACAGATTTTAATAAAAGAGTTTTCGAACATCTTGTAAAGATGGTCAGAAACGGCACCACGCCTGACATTTCCCTTTTCAACGAAGAATTTGAGAGCGGCGAAATGGGAAGAATAACGGCGATAGTAAGCGACGATATGCTCGCCTACGACAACGATGCGCTGAAAGACTATATAAAAACTCTCAACGAGTACAGCGCCGACGCGGGAAGAAAAGACGCCGCGTCCATGACCGCCGACGATATGCTGCGGCTGGCACAGGAATTAAAGGAGAAGAAAAAATAATGGCTGAGAACACAGGGACAACTACAAATGCTCTTGAGGAACTGTTTAATCAGGGCAAGCTCAAGGGCAGCCTCACCGCGAAAGAGATAACCGACGCGCTTGAGGAACTCAATTTCGACGCAGATCAGATAAATCACATATTTGAAAAAATAGTCAGCATGAATATCAAGATCGTCGATAACTTCGACGCAGACCTTGATATCGACAATATCCTCGACTACTCCGACCGCGACGACGACGCGGATTTCGACGCCGACGCAATGCTCGCGGACGATTCCGTGAAGCTCTATCTCAAGGAGATAGGACGTATCCCGCTGCTCACCACCGAGGAGGAGATAGACCTCGCCGCAAGGATGGCGACCGGCGACCCTTACGCAAAGAAGCGCCTTAGCGAAGCAAATCTCAGGCTTGTCGTAAGTATCGCGAAAAAGTACGTCCGCCGCGGAATGCAGTTCCTCGACCTCATTCAGGAGGGCAACATGGGACTTATCAAGGCGGTGGAGAAGTTCGACTATACAAAGGGATTTAAATTCTCGACCTACGCAACGTGGTGGATAAGGCAGTCGATAACCCGCGCCATCGCCGACCAGGCAAGAACCATCCGTATCCCCGTGCACATGGTCGAAACAATCACAAAGGTCAAGAAGGCGCAGAGCCAGCTTCTTCATGAAAATGGCTGCGAGCCCAGCGAGGACGAGATAGCCCAGTCCCTCGGCATGACCACCGATAAGGTCCGCGAGATAATAAGGATCGCGCAGGACCCCGTGTCCCTCGAAACCCCCATCGGCGAGGAAGAGGACAGCCACCTCGGCGATTTCATCCCCGACGACGACGCCCCCGCACCCGCAGACGAGGCCTGCAACAGTATGCTGAAGCAGCAGCTCGGCGAGGTGCTGGATACCCTCACGGAAAGAGAAAAGCGCGTTATAATCCTCCGCTTCGGTCTGATAGACGGGCGGCAGAGAACGCTCGAGGAGGTCGGGCAGGAATTTCAGGTAACGCGTGAGCGTATCCGCCAGATAGAAACCAAGGCGCTCCGCAAGCTCCGCCACCCCACAAGAAGCAGAAAACTCAAGGATTATCTCGAGTGATTACATATAAGTCAGAAAAGCCATTGCCTGTTGAAAGGATAAATATATGAGTGGAAACGAAAAAAACCAGCTTCACGAGCTCCTCGAGCGAGGAAAACAGACAGGAAAGCTCAGCACAAAGGAGCTTTACAGCGTTATCGATGAAACCGATGTAGATATAGACAAGCTCAACGAATTTCTCGAGGCAAATAATATAAAGATAGACGACGACTACACCGTCGAGGAGGATTTGAGCAAGGCGCTTGAATACAACGACGACGGCGATGACGGCGTAGGCGTGGACGACCCCGTTAAGATACATCTCCGCGAAATAGGCAAGATACCGCTTCTCACCGCAGAGGAGGAAATTCGTCTTGCGGAAGAGATATCGCAGGGAAATCAGGCGGCGCGCGACAGGCTCATCGTTGCGAATATGCGGCTTGTCGTAAGTATTGCGAAGCATTATGTGGGCAGGGGTATGCCGCTGCTCGACCTGATACAGGAGGGCTACAGCGGACTTATCAAGGCGGTGGAAAAGTTCGACCATACCAAGGGATATAAGTTCTCCACCTACGCAACATGGTGGATAAGACAGTCCATAACCCGCGCCATCGCAGATCAGGCGAGAACCATCCGTATCCCCGTGCATATGGTAGAAACCATTTCCAAGGTGAAGAAAGCGCAGAATCTGCTGCTGCATAAGAACGGTCATGAGCCTACCATCGACGAGATATCCAAGGAACTGAATATGGCGCCGGAGAGAGTGCGCGAGGTAATAAGGATAGCGCAGGATCCCGTTTCGCTGGAGGCTCCCGTCGGCGAGGAAGAGGACAGCTACCTCGGCGATTTCATCCCCGACGAGGACGCGCCCGCGCCCATCGACGCGGCGATGCAGTCGGTGTTCCGTGACGAGCTGAATAAGGCGCTGGATACGCTGCCCGAGCGGGAGCGCGACGTGCTGAAGTTCCGCTATGGCATAGGAAGCGACCGCGCGCATACGCTGGAGGAAGTCGGCAGGGAGTTCAAGGTTACGCGTGAGCGTATACGCCAGATAGAGGCGAAAGCGCTGAGAAAGCTGCGCCAGCAGTCCCGTAGTAAGAATTTAAGAGTGTTCCTCGATTGACGGGGGACAGAATACATAGACCCCCGAGGTTTTCGGGGGTCGTACTTTTTGGGGGATAGCCGCGGAGCGTTTCGTCTTTGCGGCGCCCGTGCACGCGGTCGGAGTGTCAGCCTTTCGTCTTTGCGGTGCCCATACACGCGGTCGGGCAGTCGACATTTCGTCTTTCAGCCGCCGATACACGCGGTCAAGGGGTCGCACCCCTTGCAGGTCAAGGGCAGCGCCCTTGTCGCCACCGCAGTGGCGAAATACCCCGCGCATGGAAAATTTTGCGGAGTGAAAGCATAATGCGTGTGCGTTTATCCGACTCCCAAGGCGCTAAAGGGGGCGTGGGGGGAAAACAAGAGTTTTCCCCCCACAGTTTATTGTACTTATCTGCCGTGCTGCCTATCATATCAACGTAGCTTTGCCTATAGTCTGTTGTGATTATCCGCCGCGCAGCTTTATCATAGCTCATTTAAACCAGCCTAGATTAAATCTCCGCCACAAATTATATCCGCACCTACCCTCAAAACGCATCCATCAGCGTGCCTATCATCTTAAAAGCTTTCGCGGTGGTCATGCGGCGGAAACAGTGACGCCCACAGAGTGATTTCACCGCGAGAAATGCAAGACTGCCCGCGATAACTCCCGCAACAGCGCTCTTTATACAGCATTCGGTTTTCCTGCTCATAGCTTGTTATCAGCTCCTTTTGAAAGATTATGCAAGTATTATCTGCAAAAACAGCGCGATTATCCCCGCGCGCCCGCTGGCAAAAATAACAGGAACTCTATATAAACAAACGATTTAACGCCGTTTCTCGGCATTGTTCGGAAGAAATATATGCCAACGCATAAATTCATTTGTGATGTTTGCATAGCTGCTCGGGAAATTATGGGGTTAGATT
>CAVIFG010000112.1:0-1102 GCA_963641955.1 Escherichia coli | reverse complement strand
AGATTAGGGCAATTTTACAAAATGCAATTTTTGAAAATAAAAATTGCAAAAATCCCTTGACAACTCAGCTTGATTTGTGTATAATAAGACCATAGCAAAGAGGCTATGACAGAAAGATCTCAAAGGCGAGAATTTCGGTCATAGCCTCTTGTGCAAAAAATCGAAAAAAAGGTTACGAAAGGGGCGGTCTTTTATGGACGCAATTCTAACAATGATGTCTGAGGCGGCGGTCGATACGACGGCTGTTCAGACGGTCGTAGACAGGACGATGTTCAATGTCGGCGACGGAAACGGTATATGGTACCTTATCGGTGCGGCGCTTGTATTCTTCATGCAGTGCGGCTTCGCGATGGTCGAAACTGGTATGACCCGCGCGAAGAACGCCGGCAACATTATAATGAAGAACTTGATGGACTTCTGCATCGGTACAGTCGTTTTCATCCTTTTAGGTTTCGGTCTTATGCTCGGCGAGGACGCGCTCGGCGGTCTTGTCGGACTCCCCACTCTTGATATCCTCAGCAATTTTGCTAATTTCGACCGCGGCGCGGAGTTCTTCTTTAACCTTGTTTTCTGCGCTACCGCAGCTACGATAGTTTCCGGCGCGATGGCAGAGAGAACAAAGTTCCTCAGCTACTGCATCTATTCCGGCGTTATCAGTGCGGTCATCTACCCGATCGAAGCGCACTGGGTATGGGGCGGCGGCTGGCTCGCACAGCTCGGCTTCGTTGATTTCGCGGGTTCCGCGGCGATCCACATGGTCGGCGGCCTGACTGCCCTCATCGGCGCGAAGATGGTCGGTCCCCGTATCGGCAAGTTTGACAAGGACGGCAAGCCCAAGGCTATCCTCGGTCACTCCATGACCCTCGGCGCCCTCGGCGTATTCATCCTGTGGTTCGGTTGGTACGGCTTCAACGGCGCGGCTGCGACAAACGCAGGCTACCTTGCGAACATCTTCCTTACAACAACGGTAGCGCCTGCCATCGCAACCTGCACGACAATGGTATTCACATGGCTCAAGCACGGCAAGCCCGATGTTTCGATGTGCCTTAACGCTTCTCTTGCGGGACTTGTCGGAATCACAGCTCCCTGCGCGGATGTTGAC
>CAVIFG010000111.1:0-7136 GCA_963641955.1 Escherichia coli | reverse complement strand
CGTGGGGCTTCTCAACATAGGCACGGAGGACGAAAAGGGCAGGGAGCTTGAGCACGAAACAAAGAAGCTCCTCGAAAACACCCCCGTCAACTTTGTCGGTTATGTAGAGGCGCGCGAGGTGCCGCTGGGCGCGGTGGATGTCCTCGTGACCGACGGTTTCACTGGCAACGTTTATCTCAAGGCCTGCGAGGGCATGGGCGCGCTGATGAAGGACGCGCTGAAGTCCATATTCTTCGCAAACCTGCTTACAAAGCTTGGCGCGCTGTGCGTAAAGAAGCAGCTCGGTGTGTTCATGAAGCAGATGGATTACAAGACCATCGGCGGCTCGCCGCTGCTCGGCACGGCGAAGCCTGTATTCAAGGCGCATGGAAGCAGCGACGCCATCGCATTTTTCGGCGCGTTCAGACAGGCGAAGATGTTTGTTGAAAACAACGCCATTGAGGAAATGACCGAGGCCATCGCAAAGCTCGGAGCAAAGGAAGAGGTCTGAAATGGCTGATCTGCATGAATTTGAGGACAGGCTGGGGCATAAGTTCACCAACATCGCTTATCTTGAGCGTGCGCTGACCCACTCCAGCTATTCCGGCGGAAAAAACAACGGCAGCAACGAGCGCCTTGAATTTCTCGGCGACGCGGTGCTTCAGATCGTGGTTTCGCAGTATCTGTTCAAGAATATGACGACAGTTCCCGAGGGCGGGCTGACAAAGCTGCGCGCGTCCATCGTGTGCGAAAATTCGCTTTACAGCTTCGCAAAAAGGATAGACCTTGGCAAGTTTATCTTCCTCGGCAAAGGCGAGGAAATGACCGGCGGCCGCGACAGGCGCTCGATACTTGCCGACGCATTCGAAGCGGTCATAGCCGCGATATTCCTCGACGGAGGAATGGAGGAAGCGGACAGGTTCATCATGAGATTTGTCCCTTCGATAGAAGCACTGAAGAGCGGCAAGGTGAAGCTCGGCGACTACAAGACGATCTTACAGGAAATAATACAGCAGAACCCCGAGGAGCACGTTTCCTACGAGGTGACGGACGAGGAGGGCGAGAGCCACCACAAGCTGTTCACCGCGGATGTGCTGCTTAACGGGCAGGTCATCGGCAGCGGCAAGGGGCAGAGCAAGAAAGAAGCGGAGCAGGCGGCGGCTCGCGAGGCAATACGCCTGATGGGCTATGAAACAGACTAACGTATCCATTTTCATCCCGCACGTCGGCTGCCCGTATCGGTGCAGCTTCTGCGATCAGCGCAGCATTTCGGGAACGGTAAAACCGCCGCGGGGCGAGGACGTCGCGCGTATGCTCGAGGAGCAGGCGGGGCATCTTTCCGATATCGGGATGAACGCGGAGATAGCATTTTTCGGCGGCAGTTTCACGGCGGTCCCGCGGGATTACATGACGGAACTTCTGGACGCGGCAAAGACGGCGATGGAGAAGTACCCCGTGTACAACGGCATTCGCTGCTCTACCCGCCCCGACTGCATTTCCGAGGAGATACTTTCGCTGCTGAAAAGCTACGGCGTCACGGCGATAGAACTCGGCGCGCAGTCCATGAGCGACGAGGTGCTCTCTGCAAACGACAGGGGGCACACGGCCGATGATGTCCGCAGGGCGGCGAAGCTTATAAAGCAGAGCGGCATTGAACTGGGGCTTCAGATGATGACGGGGCTGTACCGCGACAGTATCGAAAATGTGCGCCATACTGCGGAGGAATTCGTCGCGCTCGCGCCGAAAACTGTAAGGGTCTACCCAACGGTGATACTGAAAGGCACGCGGCTCGGCAATCTTTACGAAAAGGGCGAGTACACAAGCTTTACGTTTGAGCAGACCGTGGATATCTGCGCGGAACTGCTTGAATTGTTTGAGAGAAACAACATCGCGGTGATACGCATGGGACTTCACGCAAGCCCCGATGTAGAGCGGGAAATGCTTGGCGGAGTGTATCACCCTGCGTTCCGCGAGATATGCGAGAGCAGGCTGTTTCTGCGGGAAATGCAGCGCGAATTCGGCGCGCTTCCCAAGGGTAATTATACCGTTTTTACGGACAGGAAAAATATAAGCAGGGTAATCGGGCAGCATCGCGGGAACATCGCGGCGCTCGATGAAGCTGGCTTTAAAATAAAGGTCAGGGAGCAGACGGGGACGCACCTCGCGATAGTTCCCGAGGACAGAGGATAATTAATGTTTTTTAAGACACTTGAAATTCACGGGTTCAAGTCCTTTGCGGATAAGACCGTGCTGAATTTCGACACCAAGACCACTGCAGTAGTCGGCAGCAACGGCAACGGCAAGAGCAATATAAGCGACGCCCTGCGGTGGGTAATGGGAGAGCAGGGCGCGAAAACCCTGCGCGGCGAGAAGATGGAGGATGTCATCTTCCACGGCACCGTGGAGCGCAAGCCCATGGGGTTCGCAAAGGTCGCGCTGACGATGGATAACACCGACAGGGCGCTCAGCGTGGACGCCGACGAGGTGGTAATTTCCCGTAAGCTTTATCGTTCCGGCGAGAGCGAGTACCTTATAAACGGGCAGAAAAGCCGCCTGAAAGATATACAGGAACTCCTTATGGGCACGGGCCTCGGCCGCGACGGCTATTCGATAATCGGGCAGGGAAGAGTTGCGGAGATAGTCAACGCCCGCGGCACCCAGCGCCGCGAAATATTTGAGGAAGCGGCGGGAGTATCGCTGTTTCTTCACAAAAAGGCGGACGCGGAGAAGCAGCTTGCCACCGCCGAGGAAAACATAACAAGGCAGCGCGATATAATCCGCATGGACGAGGAGCGCCTGCCGATACTGAAAAAGCAGTCGGAAAAGGCTGCGCTGGCGTCGGAGCTGATGACGCAGAAAAAGGAGCTTGAGATATCCGTAAGCGTTGCGAAACTCAACGAGCGCAGGGAGCAGCTCAAAAAGCTGGACGATGACCTGCTGCTCAACCGCGGCGAGTGCGAACACTACGACCGCGACGCGCAGCGTGCGCAGGATGAGATAGAAAAGCTTGCGGACGAGAAGCTTTCGGTGCAGGGCACGCTGGAGCGCTGCCGCTCGGGAATACAGGCGGCAAACGACGAACTTGCCGAAAAGCGCGCAGCGGTGCAGGTAGCAGAAAACGACCTGCGGCACAACGAGCAGCGCCGCACGGAACTTACCGAGCAGCTTAAAAACGCCGAGCAGAGCAGCGCCGATTTCGACAGCAGGATATCCGAGATAAATTCGAGAATTGCCGACAAGCAGGCGGAAGCCGACGCCCTCGATAAAAAAATGGAGCAGGCGGGCGGCGAACTTTCCGAAATATCCAAAAAGAGCAGCGAAGCCGGGGAGGAATTCTCCGCGGTGGAGAGCGAGCTTGCGGAAGCATACCGCAGCAAAAGCGAAGCCGAGATAGCCGCTGCTCAGGCGGAGCACTCCGCGCAGGAAGCGGAGGAGCAGAAAAAGGTGTTCCTCGCCGACCTTGAGGACAGCGAGGGCAAGACCGCGCAGTATAATGAGGAGCTTTCGCAGGCAAAAGCGGCGGTTCAGAGCGTGACTGAAGAGCGCGAAACGATGAAAAATCGTATCGCGGGCTGCGAAAAACTCAACGAGGGCAAAAAACGTCGCATGAATGAAGCGCGCGCCGCCCTCGACGAAGTGAACGCAAAGCTGGGCGAAAAGCAGCAGAGATATCGCGTGCTTTCGGATATCGAGAAGAGCAAGGAGGGATATTACCGCTCCGTTAAGGAGGTAATGAACGCCTCGGAGCAGAACAGGCTTTCGGGCATACACGGCATTGTTGCGGATGTCATCACGGTGGACGAGAAATATGTCCTCGCCATCGAAACGGTGCTTCAGCCGGTTATGCAGAATATCATCGTCGACAACGAAGAAACCGCCAACCGCTGTATCCGCTTCTTAAAGGAAACCGGCGCGGGACGTGCGACGTTCTACCCGCTGACATCCATGCGCGGCAGAAATCTTAACGAGCCGCGGCTGATGTCCGAGCGCGGTTTCGAGGGCATCGCAAGCGAGCTTGTCGAGTGCGCCGACGAATACACCGAGATAATCAAAAATCTCCTCGGCACCACCGCCGTCGTTGACGATATCGCCACGGCGACCTATATCGGCAAGAAATACGGCTATAAATTCAGAATAGTCACCCTTGACGGACAGCTTGTCAACGCGGGCGGTTCGTTTACGGGAGGTTCGAGGATAAACAAGGGCGGAATAATCTCCCGAAAGCAGGAGATAGACGCGCTCTATACCGAGGTCACAGCCCTCCGCCAGAGCGTCAAGGATAAGACTGAGGAATATTCCCGCTATCAGGCGGAGGCGGCGAAAGCTGCCATTGAGATGGAGGGAATGCAGGACAGACTGCGCGAGCTAGACGGCGAGGAAATACGCGCCAACGCGGAAATATCCCGCCTTAACAGCCTTATCGAGCAGCTTTCAAAGCAGGGGGAAACCTCGAAGCAGACCCTCGCGCGCTTCGACGCGCAGATAGCGCAGCAGCGCGGCACCGCCGACGAGCAGCACAAAATCGCTTCGCAGGCGCAGGAGAAGATCTCCCAGCTTGAGAGCGTACACGCGGAGCAGAGTGCAGGCAGAAAGGAATTCGAGGAGCATATCCGCTCGCTTTCCGAGCAGATCCAGCAGCTTAACCTTGATAAGCTTTCTGCGCTGAAAGATATCGACGCGCTCAAAATCGAGATACGCAGCGCCGAAAATAACCGCAGGATGATGCTGGAAAACAGCGGCGGCTACAAGCAGGCGATGGCTGATCTCGATGAAAGCGACAGAACTATCCGCGAAAACATCGAGCGTATCCGCCTTGAAATAGAAAACGGCAGCGGAGAGCTCACCGAAAAGAACAGCGAGATCACCCGCCTTTCCGATGAAATATCGGGGCTGGAGCAGAGGATAAACGAACTCCACCGCGAGATAAACGAAGCGGGCGGCAACAAGGAAAAATTCTCCCGCGAGGTGGCGCGCCTTGAGGAGCGCCGCGCTTCGATGCAGAAGTCTTACGACAGCATCGTCAGCCTGCTGTTTGAGAATTACGATCTGACGGTATCGCAGGCGACGGAGCAGACACAGCTTCCCGAAAACCTTATGGTCGCCGAAAACAACCTTGCGGAGCTGAACAAGCGCATAAATTCGCTTGGTATCGTAAACATGGCTTCCATCGAGGAATACCGCGAGGTTTCGGAGCGATACGAATTCCAGACCGCGCAGTTAAGCGACATAGAAAAATCCAAGCGCGAGCTTGAAAAGCTCATAGAGCAGCTTACGGAGGACATAAAAACGCGGTTTCTGCACAGCTTTGAGGACATCAACACGCACTTCAAGGAGATATTCGTGCAGATATTCGGCGACGGAGCGCACGCGGAACTGGAACTCACCGACCCCGACGATGTGCTAAATTCGGGAATAGAGATAAACGCCGCGCCCCCGGGAAAGGTAATAAAAAACCTTATCTCCCTTTCCGGCGGCGAGCAGACCATGGTCGCCATCACGATTTATTTCGCGATACTTATGCACCGCCCCACGCCGTTTTGTATGCTCGACGAGGTCGACGCGGCGCTGGACGATGTGAATGTCGACAAGTACATTTCCTATCTTAATCAGTTCAGCAATCAGACGCAGCTTATGGTAATAACCCACCGCCGCGGCACTATTGAGGGCTGCGAGGTGCTGTACGGCGTATTCATGCAGGAAAAGGGAGTTTCCCGCCTGCTCCGCCGCGAGCTTACCGATGAACTTGATGTTGAACTAAAGTAAACCGAACGGAGGTTTTATGGGATTTTTTGATAAATTCAGAAAGAAAAAGCCGCAGGAAGAGGAAAGCGTTTCCGAAGAGCAGGAGCTGACCGAAGCCGCGGAAGAAACCTCGGAGCAGCCCGAAGAAATACTTCCCGAGGAACATTCCGAGCAGCCCGCCGAGATGTTCTCCGAAACGCCCGACATCCTTTCCGAATCAGCCGAGGAGAATGCAGAAAGCATTTTCGGTGCGGAAGAAGCCGGCGCCCCCGCCGAAGCGGAGGAAGCCGCCTTTGAGGAGTTGACCGAGGAGCTTTCCGAGCCGACCGCCGATGAATCCGAGGACATCCCCGAGGATGCCGAGGAAGAAGCGCCGAAGCACGAGGGGCTGTTCACAAAGCTGAAAAACGGGCTGAAAAAGACTCGCGACGGCTTTATAAGCAAGGTCGAGCAGCTTATCAATTCCTTTACGAAAATAGACGAGGACTTCTTCGATGAACTGGAGGAAACGCTGATACTTTCTGATATCGGCGCGGAAACCTCCATGGAGATATGCGACAGGCTCCGCAAGGAGGTAAAGCGCACAGGCACCACCGACCCCGCCGAGGTAAAGACCCTGCTACGTGGGATCATCGCGGAGATGCTGACAGGCGGAAACGAGCTTGTGCTCGATACCAAGCCGTCGGTGATAATGGTCATCGGCGTAAACGGCGCGGGAAAGACCACCACCATTGGCAAGCTTGCGGCAAACCTCAAGCGCAGCGGAAAGCGCGTTATCGTTGCGGCGGCGGATACGTTCAGAGCGGCGGCGATAGACCAGCTCAATGTATGGACAGACCGCGCGGGGGTAGAGATAGTAAAGCACAGCGAGGGCAGCGACCCTGCGGCGGTGGTTTTCGATGCGATAAGCGCGGCAAAGGCGCGCGGCGCGGATGTTGTCCTCTGCGATACCGCGGGCAGACTTCACAATAAAAAGAACCTCATGGAGGAGCTGAAGAAGATAGCAAGGGTGGTTTCTCGCGAACTCCCCGGCGCTTCGGTGGAAACCCTGCTGGTTCTTGATGCAACAACAGGACAAAATGCAGTCAATCAGGCCAAGCTTTTCAGTGAAAGTGCCGAAATTACGGGAATTGTTCTCACAAAGCTTGACGGAACCGCAAAAGGTGGTATAATAATACCTATAAAGAATGAACTCGGCATACCCGTGAAGCTTGTGGGCGTCGGCGAGAAGATAGACGATCTCCAGCCGTTCATCCCCGCGGACTATGTTGAGGCTCTGTTTGAGTAAATAATATATTTTTATATTGAAAGGAACTAAAATGAAACATCATCACAAATCCGGAGAAGATAAACCCGCCGCCAACACGCCTGTCCGACAGCGGATAGTTATCGCCTCCGACAATCAGGGTAAGATA